>JBEGVB010000032.1:0-59807 GCA_041178545.1 Planctomycetota bacterium | reverse complement strand
ACGTCCGTGGTCTCGCCCAGGTCCTTCGCCAGGTCGTAGAGCTGCGCGGTGCCCTTGGGGCCGCGCGGCAGCACGTACTTCCAGTCCTTCCAGCGCACGGCCACGAGGCGGAAGCCCTCGTGGAACCACAGCACCTCGCGTGCAGGCGCCTGCGGACTCATGACTGGGTCGAGCAGCGAGATCACGTTGGTGCCGTCGATCACCCGGTCCTTCGGCAGCGCTGCGCCGGCGACGGCGGCAAACGTGGGGTACCAGTCGAACCCGGCGATGATTGCGTCGGTGGTGGAGCCGGCAGGGATCCTCCCCGGCCAGCGGGCCAGTCCTGCCACGCGCGTGCCGCCCTCGAAGCGCGACTGGTACTTGCCCTCGCGGAGCGCATGGGGGCGCTTCGTGTCGACGGCTGCCGCGTGGCCGTAGATGCGTTCGAGCTCGGGGTACTCGTGCACCAGCGGGCCGTTGTCGGACTGGAACACCACCAGCGTGTTGCCGGTCAGGCCGTGCTGCTCCAGTGCGTCGAGGATGCGGCCCACCGACCAGTCGAGGCACTGGACGGCGTCGCCGTAGACGCCAGCCTTCGATTGGTAGTGGAACTGCCGGCTCGTCAGCCACGGCGTGTGGGTCTCGATGTTCGAGTACTGCAGGTAGAAGGGCTTGTCCTTGTTGCTGGCGATGAACGCGACGGCTCGCTCGGTGAAGCGGTCCGGCAAAGTGGCCATCTGCGCCGGCTGCTCGACGATGCGTTCCTGCTCGTACAGCGGCATCGGCGGGAAGCCGCGCGTGCGGCCTTCCTTGTCGAGCCGCTCGGGCACGTGGTCATTGGGATAGGGGATGCCGAAGAAGAGGTCGAAGCCGTGCCGAGTGGGAAGGAACGGATCCAGGTGCCCGAGGTGCCACTTGCCCACGAGCGCCGTGGCGTAGCCGCGCTGCTGCAGCAGCTCGGCGATCGTGACCTCTTCTGCGCTCAGACCCTGCGTGCTGTTCGGGAACAGCACGGTCGGCAGCGACACGCGCTGCGCGTAGCAGCCGGTCATGAGGGCGGCGCGGGTGGCCGTGCACGTCGAGTGCGGCGCGTAGAACGACGTCATGCGCACGCCCTCGGCCGCGAGGCGGTCGAGGTTGGGCGTGGCGAGGTCCTTCGCGCCGTAGCAGCCGAGGTCGTCCCAGCCCACGTCGTCGGCGATGATGTGGACGATGTTGGGTGGCCGGTCCTGGGCCCTTGCCAGGTGGGCCGGGGCCAGGACCGAGGCGGTCAGGAGGAGCAGGGCCGGGACGGGGAACCGCATCGGGACATCATGCGTCCGTGTCCCGTGCGGCGGTAGTTCACCGCCCTGCTACGCCCCGCCGCACGGCTTTGTGCCGTCCCCGGCAACCGACGTGTGGCAAGCTGCGAAGGTGCTCCCCATGAAAAGCCCGTTTGCCCCCGTGCTCCTCGCTGCCGTGCTGGCCCAGGGGCTGCTCGCCCAGGCGCCCTACCCCGTGGGCACGCGCGACCTGTCGCTCACCAACACCACCGGGCAGGGCTCGGCCAGCATCGCGGTGCGCATGCACTACCCGGCGGCGACGTCGGGTTCCAACGTGCCGGTGCTCGCCCAGCAGGGCGGCTGGCCCGTGGTGGTGTTCCTGCACGGGTTCTCGGCACTGGGCAACAACTACGTGCTGCTGTGCCGCGACATCGCCGCGGCGGGCTACGTGGTGGTGGCCCACAACACGATGCAGTTCGACAACCAGGGGCAGGAGTACGATGGCCGGGCGCAGTACCCGGCGCTGGTGGCGCTCAACGCGGACGGCGCGAGTCCCTTCAACGGGGCGCTCGACATGTCGCGTGCCGGGATGGTCGGCCACTCGATGGGCGGCGGCAACGTGGGCAACGTGCTCGCCAACAACCCCGGGTTCCGCTGTGGCGTCGGTCTCGCTCCTGTCCCCCCGCGCGGCAACAACGCTGCGCTGGTCCAGGTGCCCATGGCCGTGGTCACCGGCACCGGTGACACGATCACGCCGCTCGCCTCCAACGGCCAGCCCTACTACGACTCCCTGTCGGCGTGGCGCGGCGTGAAGGCCCTCTACGTGCTCAACAACGAGTGCAACCACACCAACGTGTGCGGGTACGCGCTGTTCGGGACCGCCAGCAGCAACCCTTCCTACGAGCGCGCCAAGTCGGTGACGCTGGGCATGTTCGACTGGGTGCTGCGCGGCAACCCGCAGGGACTCGACCAGGTGGTGGGGCCGCCTGCGCGCAGCGAGACGCGCCTCGTGTCCCTCACGCACCAGTGGCAGGTGCCCACGGTATGGCCCGCAGGTGCCTTGCGCCCCGGAACCACGACCCGCGTGTCGTTCGGCAGCGAGCCCGGCGCATGCGGCGGCATTGCTGCTGCAGGCATGGGTGCCGGTCCGACGCCGACCCCGTTCGGCGACCTGCTGCTGGACGGGCCCTCTGCCTTCGTCGCGTTCAGCGGCTTTGCCGGGGCCGAGAAGCGCTACGACGGTTCGGTTGCCGTGCCAGCGGACCCCGGCCTCGTGGGCGTGGTGCTGCCGGTGCAGGCCTACGGCACGGTGGGTGGCGACATCCGGCTCGGCACGGTGGCGCAGCTGCGCGTCGTCAACTGAGCCCCTTCGCAGGCCTCAGGCGCCGTAGAGGTCGGCGATCTCCTCGCGAGCGGCCGCGAGGTCGTCGGGCGTCTTGATGGGGAAGAACCGGTTGTCCTTGCCGCTGCGGCGCACCTGCAGGTAGCTGCAGTCGAGGTGCAGGCTCATCTCGCCGATGAGGTGCTCGATCTGCACGACCTTCTTGTCCTCGGCCTTCTTCTCGACGTAGTACCGGTTGAGCGAGAACTCGCGGTCGAGGGCCGCGGCGCTGAACCAGAACGTGTTGGTGTTGAAGACCTGCACGATGTCCGGCTTGAAGCCCTCGGGGAACCGGATGTGTTCCACGAGCTGCAGCTTGCCGTCGACGACATAGGGCGCACCGCCCACGTCACCGGGCCACTTGGGCGCCAGCTCGACGGTCATCTGCTTTGCCGACTTCACGTGGTGGCCGAGCAGCGTCGCACTGATGCGCGCACCCAGGTTGTCGACGTTGCGCACCAGCAGCCACTTGCCGCCGGCGGCGAGGAACCGCGCGAGGCAGCCGCTCGAGCGGAACGCCCCCGCGAAGTCGCCGTGTCCGGGTCCGTAGGCGCTGACCTTGCCGTCGGCACCGAGGACCGGCTTGCCGTCGCGGGTCATGCGCACCGAGACGAACTGGTTGAACATGTGGACCTGGGCCGGGTCGAGGCCGAACCAGTCGTGCTCCGTGAGGTGTTCGCGCGTCTGTTGCTCGGTGGCGAACGAGTTCATCAGGAACACCTGGATGCGTCCGCCGTGCTCCTTCTGGGCGCGCAGCACGTCCTCGAAGGCGAGGGCGAGGAAGCTGCGTTCCTTGGTGAGGACCGGCACGGTGCCCTTCACCACGCCGCCGAAGCGGGTGGCCATGCCGCCGTTGAGGACCACCACGCCGAGCTCGCCGCGGCCGATGGCTTCCGCCCCGAGCCGGGCCAGCTCCTTGCCGGCCTTGGTGCTGCCGCCCGGGAGGCTGAGGATCGATCCCGGCTCCGGTGCGTCGATGGTGGCACGGAGGACGTTGTTCTCCGGGGAGAAGGCGCCCGACTTCACGGCCTTCTGCCACGACGCGAACAGCTTCTGGTCGAACCCGTACCGCTCGAGCCAGGACAGTTGGTCTGGTGTCAGTGCTGCCACAGCGGAGGAAGGGTAGCTGCACGGACGTTTCGCCGCGAGCGCGCAGGCGGTATCTACGGCACCAGTGGCGAAAGCTCCTGCGCGAGAACCGACGGTGCCATGGGACCCAGCAGGCAGCCTGCACGTACTGCCCGGGGTGGGACCCACCACGGCCGCACGGCTGGAGGCAGCGGGCCTGCGTACCCTGGTCGACCTGCTCCAGTTCTTCCCCAGGCGGGCCAAGGCACTCACCGAGCTGGTCACTCCCGCCGAGGAAGCCGAGGGCCAGCTCGTGCGGATCCGCGGGGCGGTACGGGGCGCGCGGCTGAACTGGCTGCCCGGGCGCAAGTCGATGGTGACGGTCGAGTTCGTCGCCCGAGACGGCGCCGTGTTCGGGGCGCAGTTCTTCAACCAGCCGTGGCTGCGCAACGCGTGGCCGGCGGGCACCGAGCGGGTCGTCGAGGGCCAGCTGGTGCGCAAGGGCAAGAAGTGGCTGCTCAAGGTGCCGCGCGTGCTGGCCGCGGACACCGCTCCGACCGGCGGCGTGCAGCTGCACTACCCTGAGATCGAGGGGATCGCCGGCGCCCGCCTGCAGCACTGGATCCAGCTCGCGATCCGCAACGTCGACGGCTCGCGCCTCGTGCTGCCGCCGCTGCCCGGCGACCTGGAGGAACACGATGCACCGCTGCACCAGCTGCTGTGCGCGATGCACCAGCCAGCAGACGTCGAGCAGCACGAGCACGCACGGCTCCACTTCGCGCTGCGCGAGGCCGTGCACCTGTTCCGGCGGGTCGAGCGTGCGCGCAGGCAACGCGCTGGACGGGCTGGCATCGTGGTGGAGGTCGATGGGCGGTTGCGCGAGCGGATCCTGAAGCGCATCCCCTTCGTGCTCACTGCCGGCCAGCAGCACGCAGTGGAGGAGGTCTTCGCACGGATGCGTGGGCCGGCGCCCATGGGCGTGCTGCTGCAGGGCGACGTCGGGACCGGCAAGACGGCCGTCGCCGTCTGTGCATCGCTTGCCGCCGTGGCGCGCGGGGCCCAGGTCGCCTTCCTCGCGCCCACCGAGCTGCTTGCAGAACAGCACCACGAGGTCGTCTCGCGGTGGCTCGCCGGCAGCGAGGTGCGGGTCGAGCTGCTCACGGGTTCGCGCAAGCCCGCCGAGAGGCGTCTCGTCGAGCAAGGGCTCGCGTCCGGTGCGGTGCACATCGTGTTCGGCACCCATGCGCTCATGTCCGAGTCCACCTCGTTCCACCGGCTCGGGTTGGTCGTGGTGGACGAGCAGCACCGCTTCGGCGTGGCACAGCGCATGCAGCTGGTGCGCAAGGGCGCCGACCCGCACGTGCTGGTGATGACCGCGACGCCGATCCCGCGCACGCTCACGCTCACGATGTTCGGCGACCTCGATGCCCTCGTGCTGCGCGAGCGGCCGCCGGGCCGGAGGCTGGTGCGCGCCCACTTCCTGCCGCAGGCAAGGTGGCCGCGTGCGCTGCGTTCGGTCGAAGGAGCCGTGGCCCGTGGCGAGGGCGTGTTCGTGGTCTGCCCTGCCGTGGGGGAGGAGGGTGAGAAGGGTGGTGCGGTGCGCATGCACGCGACGCTCGCACCCCGGTTCCGCTGCGGGCTCGTGCACGGTCGCATGCCGGCGCAGGAGCGACAGGCCGTGCTCGACGCGTTCCGCAGGCGCGAGTTCGACGTGCTGGTGGGGACCACGGTGCTCGAGGTGGGTGTCGACGTGCCCCATGCCACGCTCATGGTGGTGGCAGGGGCGGACCGCTTCGGTCTCGCGACCCTGCACCAGCTGCGCGGCCGTGTCGGTCGCGGCACCCGGCGCGGGCTCTGCATCGTCTGCGGCGAGGACTCGCCGCGGCTGCGCGCGCTGTGCTCGACCACGGACGGCTTCGTGCTGGCGGAACAGGACCTGCGCATCCGCGGTTCCGGCGAACTGCTCGGCACCGCCCAGAGCGGCTTCAGCGAGCTGCGGGCACTGGACCCGGTCGAGGACCTCGAACTGCTCTCCCGCGCCCGTCAGGCGGTGAAGGACGAACCGTGAGGGCGCTCACCGTCGAGGAGGCCCGGGGTGTCGATCTCGACGCAGTGCAGCGGCTGGGGATGCCGTCCTTGCTGCTGATGGAGAATGCCGGGCGGGCGGTTGCCGAGGAGGCGCGCAGGCTGGGCACCCGGTTCGTCGTCCTGTGCGGGCCGGGCAACAACGGCGGCGACGGCCTCGTGGCCGCCCGTCACCTCGGGCCGGGAGCAAGGGTGCACCTGCTGGCGGAGCCCAACCCCGCGCGCAGCCCCGACGCGGCGCTCCAGCTGCGCATCCTGCGCGCCGCCGGGCGCACGGTGCACGTGGGTGCCGAGCTGCCGAACGACCTCCCTGCCGACACGGTGTGGGTCGACGCGATGCACGGCACCGGCCTCACCCGTCCGCTGGCCGGAGACGCGCTCGCCTGGGTGCGCACCATGAACGCCGCGGCCGGGCCGAGGCTCGCGGTCGACCTGCCCACGGGACTGCACGGCGACACGGGCGAGTCGCTGGGCGCCACCGTGCGGGCGGACGTGACGGTCACGTTCGTGGCACCCAAGCAGGGGATGCTGCGTGGGGCGGGTCCCGCGCACTGCGGGCGCATCGTCGTGGCCGGGCTGGGCCTGCCGTAGGCTCGGCCGCGCGGTTCAGCGACCCTTGCGCGGCAGCATCGCCTCGCGCTGTGCCGTGTGCCAGACGAACGAGGCCATGATGACCGAGGCCTGCTTCAGGTCGTCGGCCACCGCATGGTCCCACAGGTCCATGTTGGAGTGGTGGGTGCGCGTGGAGTAGCTGACCGGGTCCTGGATGAACTGGAACCCGGGCACGCCCACGGCGTGGAACGCGAGGTGGTCGGTTCCGCCGGTGTCGTCGAGGGTCACCGTCGAGGCGCCGTGCGAGTGGAAAGGACGCAGCCAGCTGCGGAACACCGGTGCGACGGCCTCGTTGCCCTGCAGGTAGACGCCGCGGATGCGGCCGGTCCCGTTGTCGAGGTTGAAGTACCCGGACACGAGGGCGTGCTCGGGGCCGGGCTGGGCGGCGGTGCCGAGGTGCCTTGCCACGTGGGCGCGCGAGCCCATCAGGCCCTGTTCCTCACCGCTCCACAGGGCGGCGCGGATGGTGCGGCGGGGCTTCTGGCCGGACTTCGCGCACCATGCGGCCACGAGGCGCGCGGCCTCCATCACGACTGCGCTGCCACAGCCGTTGTCGGTGGTTCCGGTGCCGGACTGCCAGCTGTCGAAGTGCGCACCGACCATGGCGAGCTGGTTGCCGATCGCCGGGTCTGCCCCGGGGATGTCCGCCAGCACGTTGTAGTCCTCCAGCTTCTCGTTGGAGAAGGTCACGCGCAGTTCGAGCGCCATCCGCACCGGCAGACCCTTCTGCAGCAACCGGCACATGCGGTTGTAGTGCTCCACGGCGATGGTGAACTGCGGCACCACGGCGGCGTCCGCCGCGCGCGCGCTCGCGTTGCCCTTGGCAGTCGCGCCTGCGACGAAGAGGGTCCCGTAGTCGCCCTTCGCGCCGCGGTCGAGCAGCGCCAGCGGCTTCTTGCGGTGGATGATCTCCATCATCTGGCCACGGCGCTGGAACCCCATGCGGAAGTCGTTCTGCTGCAGTGCCTCCACGGCGCGGGTGCCGGCGGCAGCGGCCTCGCTGCGCTGCTGGTCTGCCATGCGCAGCAGTTCCTCCGGGGTGAGGCGGCGGCTCGGCGCATCGAAGGGCTCGGTCACCGTGCGCGGCAGGTCCAGCAGCACGATCTTGCCGTCGATGTCGGCGGCCTCGAGCTGCTGTGCGGTCATCGACGCGGCGTCGACGACCTCGGCCTCGACCCTGCCGTCGAAGCCGGGCGACCAGACCTTGGCGTGGCCGAGCACCGGCCAGGGGTTCTCCCCGACCACCGAGAGGCTCACGTGGTCGCACTGCCAGCCGCGCCCGAACGGGCCCCATTCCTCGGTGCGCGCATTGACGAGGCCCATCCTGCCGAACTGCTCGACAGCCCACTTCTGGGCGCGGCGCAGGTTGGGCGACCCGGTGACGCGCGGACCGTGGACGTCGGTGATCCAGCTCAGGAGCTCCATCACCTGCGACCGTTGCAGGCCCTCCTCGAGGAAGAAGGCCACCGCTGCGTCGTCGACGGTCTCGGGCGGGGCGGGTGGCACCACCTGCGGCTGCTGGGCGTGCAGCAGGGAGGCGAGGAGCAGCGGTGCGAGTGCGGGGAAGGGGACGCGTCGCGTTGCGGTCTTCATGCGGCGGCGGATGCTAGCCGCAAGCGCCCCGGACGCCTCGCCTCGGCGCGGTCAGAGCTTCTTGAGCGCCTGCTCGAGGTCGGCGATCAGGTCTGCCTCGTCCTCGATGCCCACGCTCAGCCGGATCAGTCCGTCCTGGAGGCCTGCTGCCCGGCGCTGGTCCGCCGGGATCGACGCGTGGGTCATGGAGGCTGGGTGGTCGACGAGGCTCTCGACCCCGCCGAGGCTCTCGGCGAGCGAGAACCAACGCATGGAGGCCGCAAACTTCTTGGCCTGGTCGACGTTTGCCTTCAGC
Source organism: Planctomycetota bacterium (assembly GCA_041178545.1). Taxonomy (GTDB): domain Bacteria; phylum Planctomycetota; class UBA1135; order UBA1135; family UBA2386; genus JBEATZ01. The sequence continues at coordinate 51,532 of JBEGVB010000032.1, read as the reverse complement.
TCGACGCTCACCATGCCGCCACCTGCGCGCATTTGCTTCCTCGCAACCGCGTGCTGGGGGTGCGTTGCGAGGAACGGGTAGTACACGCGGTCCACCTTCGGGTGCAGGCTGAGCCACTCGGCCACGGCAGTTGCGTTGCTGCAGTGACGGTCCATGCGCACGTGCAGGGTCTTGGTGCCGCGCAGCACGAGGAAGCAGTCCATCGGTCCCGGCGTGCCGCCGCAGGAGTTCTGGAAGTGGGCGAGCTGCTTGTGCAGGGCAGCGTCGTTGCACACCAGCACGCCGCCCACGACGTCCGAGTGGCCGCCCAGGTACTTGGTGGTGGAGTGGACGACGATGTCGCAGCCGAGGGCCAGCGGGTTCTGCAGGCAGGGCGTCGCAAAGGTGTTGTCGGCGAGCGTCAGGATGCCCTTGCTGCGGCACACGGCTGCGATTGCCGCGAGGTCGCTGCAGCGCAGCAGCGGGTTGGTCGGCGTCTCCAGCATGACGAGCTTCGTGTTGGGCTGGAGCGCGGCGCGGAAGGCCGCGAGGTCGGTCATGTCGACGAACGTGGTCCTGAGGCCGAACTTCTCGTACAGCGTCTTCAGGATGCGGTAGGTGCCGCCGTAGAGGTCGTTGCCCGCCACCACGTGGTCGCCCGACTGCAGCAGGTTGAGGACGCAGTGGATCGCCGCCATGCCGCTGGCGAAGCCGAGGCCGAACGCACCGCCCTCCATGGCAGCGAGGTTCTGCTCCATCGCCGTGCGGGTGGGGTTGTGGCTGCGCGAGTAGTCGTAGCCCTTGGTGACCGCCGGCGCCTCCTGCACGTAGGTGCTCGTCATGTAGACGGGCGTCATGATCGCGCCGGTGGTGGGGTCCGGGTGCTGCCCGGCGTGGATCGCGGTGGTGCCGAAACCTGGCTTGCGCTCGCTCGTCATGGCGCGGAGTTTACTTCCACACCGTGCGCGGCAACATGCTCAGCCCATGTCCTCTCCCGCCGACCGCCGCACGCACGACCTCGATGCCCTCGAGTTCCATGCCGTGCGCACGGTGCTGGTCGAGAGGCTGGCCACGCCGCTCGGGCGGATCGCCGTCGACGGCCTCGTGCCGCTCAACTCGCTCGCGGCGGCGCAGCAGGCGCTCGATGCCGTCGAGGCGCTGGCCCTTCGGCTCGCGGCAGGTGCCTCGCTCCCGGTCTCGGGCGTCGTCGAGGTGCGGTCGTGGCTGGAGCCTTGCTTCCGCGGCGAGCACCAGCTCACGGCCAAGGACCTCGCCGACCTGAAGCGCGTGCTGCGTGCTGCCGAGCGGTGCCGCCAGTGGGCACTCGCGGGTCCCGCGGCGCTGCACGTGCTCACCGAGGGCATGCGCGACCTCACCGACCTCGTCCACGACCTCGAGCAGTTGGTCGACGACCGCGGTGAGGTGCTCAGCACCGCGTCGCCGAGGCTCGCAGCCGCCCGGGCGGAGATCGAGTCCTACCGTGCCCGCGTCGAGTCGATCGTCCAGCAACTGCTGCTCGAGGGCGACCTGCGCAAGTACCTGCAGGCCCCGGAGCCCTCCTGGCGCCACGGCCGACCCGTGCTGCAGGTGAAGCAGGAGCACCGCCAGCGGGTGCAGGGCGTGCTGCACGACCGCAGCGCCTCGGGCGCCACGTTGTTCGTCGAGCCCGACCGCGTGGTGGAGGCCGCCAACCGCCTGTCCGACGCCATGGCCGCGGAGCACCGCGAGATCCAGGTGGTGCTGGCCAATGCTGCGCGCTCGCTGCGGCGCCTGGAGCCGGAGGTGGTGCACGCCGTCCAGCGGCTGGGCGAGATGGACCTCGCGCAGGCCAAGGCACGGCTCGTGGCGGAACTCGGCTTCCACGTCCCCAGGCTCACGGAGTCAGGCCCGCTGCGGCTGCGCGGCGCCCGCCACCCGATCCTGCTGCGCCAACGGGCGGTTGCCGACATCGTGCCGCTCGACGTGGCGCTCGGCGACCCCAACCACGTGCTCGTCGTCACCGGTCCCAACACGGGCGGCAAGACGGTGGTCCTCAAGACCATCGGTCTGCTGGCGGTCATGGCGCTGTGCGCGGTGCCGCTGCCCGCGGACGAGGGCTGCACGCTGCCCTTCTACGAGGCCGTGCAGGTGGACATCGGCGACGAGCAGGGCATCTCGCAGAACCTCTCGACGTTCAGCTCGCACGTGAGGCGGATCGCCAGGTGCCTCGGCCATGCCTCACCCCGTGCGCTGGTGCTGCTCGACGAGCTCGGGGCCGGCACCGACCCAGAGGAGGGCGGCGTGCTCGGCTACGCGGTGCTGGAGCAGCTGCTGCGCAGCGGTGCCCACGCAGTGGTGACCACGCACCTCGGCAGGCTCAAGGACTTCGCCTACCAGAACCGCGGCGCGGAGAACGGCTCGATGGCGTTCGACGGATCCTCGTTGCAGCCGCTTTACCGGCTCGACGTGGGCATCCCCGGCGCGAGCCATGCGCTTGCCATCGCCAGCAGGGTGGGCATGCCGCAGGACGTGGTCGCACGGGCCCGCGAGCTGCTGGGCGTGCGCGACACCTCGCTGCAGGACGTGATCCAGCGCGTGCAGGTTGCACGGCGGGAGGCCGAGGAGGACCGTCGGCGGACCGCGGACGTGAGTCGCAAGGTCGAGAAGCAACAGGGCGAGCTGCAGGAGCGCCTTGCCGAGGCGCAGCGCAAGGCCGCCTGGCTCGGCGAGGAGTCGGATGCGGTGGTGGAGTCGCAGCTGCGGGCTGCCCAGACGGCCATGTCCGAGCCGTTGCAGGCGCTCCTCAGCGCCCCGGGTGCGCACGGCGAGCGCGCCAAGCAGCTCAAGCGGGTCGTCGACGGCCTGCTGCGGCAGGCGGCCGTGCACCGCAGGCGCATGGCGTTCTGTGGCAGCCTGAAGAAGGGCGACACGGTGTTCCTGCCGCGGTGGGGCCGGCCGGCCACCGTGCACAAGGTCGATGCCGTGAAGGAGGTCGTCACCGTCGAGTACGGCAAGGTGCGCCTCGAGGTCCCCTACGACGACGTGTCTTGGATCCAGCCGCTGGGGAGCTGACTCCCGCGCCCTGCGTGTTCCGCGCGGCCGCGCGCCTCGCTAAGGTGCGTCCATGAACGGCCCCGTGGTGCTGATCGCCGACAACGACCGTGCGGTCGGTGGCCTGTTGCGCGAGCTGCTCTCCCGCAGCGGCGCCGAGGTCCACATGGTGGAGGACGGCGAGGCCGCCAAGGCGCGGCTCGCGCAGGGTGGCATCGACGTGCTCGTCTGCGACCTCGACATGCCGCGCGCCTCCGGCCAGGAGGTCGCGGCATGGCTTGCGACCCAGCCGCAGCAGCCTGCGATGCTGGTGGTGTCGGGCTACGTCGACGAGGCGACGCGCGCCCAACTCGGTGCCATGCCCTTCGTGCGCGCCGTGCTGTCGAAGCCGTTCGACCTGTTCGCGTTCCGCGACGCGGTGATGGCGGTGCCGCGGAGTGCGGCCGCGGTGCCGCCCCCGGTCCACGAGCCCGAGCCGCAGCCCGCCGCTCCGGCCTCGGCAGCGGTCCCGTCGGACGTGCCCGCAGGTGCGCCGGCGGTCGCAGCCGTCGAGTCCGCGGCGGTCCTCGTGCCACTGCCACCACAGCCACCACTGCCACCACCGCCGACGGCCGACGCGGGGTTGCCTGCCGCCGCGGCAGACGCGCGGGTGCCCGCCCCGACCCTGCCCTTCCTCCTCGAGGCCTGCGCGCTCCCCGGCGTGCCGCGCCCCGTGGCTGCCCCGGAGGCCGCGGAGCTCCCGAGCCAACCGGCGAGGTCGCAGCCGTGAACCCGCTCCTGAGCCGCTTGTCGTTCCGCACCGCGGGCGAGTCCCACGGTCCAGCCGTGGTCTCCCTCCTCGAGGGGCTGCCCCGCGGGCTCACGGTCGACCTCGATGCGGTCAACGCCGCCTTGCGCCGCAGGCAGGGTGGCGCCGGGCGCGGCGGCCGCCAGCGGATCGAGCAGGATGCCGTGGAGGTGCTCGGCGGGCTGCGCCGTGGCGTGACCATCGGCTCGCCGCTCTGCCTCGTGGTCCGCAACCGCGACCACACCATCGACGAGTTGCCCGAGCCGAGCCGTCCCCGCCCCGGCCATGCCGACCTGGCCGGCTGCTACCGCTGGCTCGACACCGACATCCGCTCCACCCTGGAGCGCGCCTCGGCACGCGAGACCGCGGGCCGGGTGGCTGCAGGTGCCGTTTGTGCCCAGGTGCTCCGGCTCGTGGGGGCGGAAGTGCTGGGCTTCGTGCGGCGGGTGGGGCGTGCGGAGTTGCCGTCGCACCTGCCCCAGCTCCCCGCGGATGCTGCGGCGGTCGCGGCCCTGCGCGCCCAGCGGGACAGTGCTGCCCTCTACACCCTCGACCCGGTTGCCGACGCGGCGATGTGCGCAGAGGTCGACGCGGCGGCGCGCAACCGGGACACCGTGGGGGGAGTGGTGGAGGTCCACGTGCACGGCGTACCCCCGGGACTGGGCAGCTGCCTGCAGTGGCACGAGCGGCTCGACAGTCGGCTGGGGGCTGCACTCCTCTCCATCCCCGCCATCAAGGGCGTGGAGGTGGGGGCCGGATTCGGTGCAGCCGAAGCCTTTGGCTCCTCGGTCCACGATCCGATCGTCCCGCAGGTCGGGGCCGGTGCGCCGGCAGGTGGCGACCACCTCGCCACCTCCCGGACCTCGAACCGCGCGGGAGGACTCGAGGGGGGCATGACCAACGGGCAGCCGCTGGTGGTGCGCGCGGCGATGAAGCCGATCTCGACCCTGCTGCAACCGCTCGCGAGTGTCGATCTTGCCAGTGGGGCCGCCGTGTCGGCAGGCTACGAGCGGTCCGACGTGTGTGCTGTGGCCGCTGCCTCGGTGGTGGCGGAGGCGATGGTTGCCCTGGTGCTCGCCGATGCGCTGCTGGCGCGGGTCGGCGGCGAGACCGTGGCCGAGTTCCTCGAGCGGTGGCGTGCGTTCTCGGCGGCAGCGGCCGCGCTCGGGCGCGGGGCGCCAAAAAAGGGTCCGGGGGATCCTTGAACTGCGCACCCCCGTCGCTATCCTCCTCCGGCCTTTCCTCGACAGCGCTGCGCTAGCGTAGCTCAAGGGTAGAGCACCTGATTTGTAATCTGGAGGTTGTGGGTTCAATTCCCACCGCTAGCTCCAGAACGCCCTCGAGCGAGGGCGTTCGGAGCGGTGTCCCTTCGGTCAGGTGTCGCCCGGGAGTGCTGGTTCTGCGCGGTCGGTGAAAGGACTCGACCGGACTCTTTCCCGTCGGGCGGATACCGAAGCGGCCAAACGGGCCAGACTGTAAATCTGGTGGCTCAGCCTTCGCAGGTTCGAATCCTGCTCCGCCCACCAGCTTTGCCTGCCCGGATGCCTTCGGGTGCGCAAGCGAACGGGAACGACCTGGCCGGGACCCACGGACTGCCGCGCAGCTTCGCTGGGCGTCGGTGCGCGGGTGTAGCTCAATGGTAGAGCTCCAGCCTTCCAAGCTGGTGGTGAGGGTTCGATTCCCTTCACCCGCTCCACTCGTTCTTTCTCTCCCTGTCGCGTTCGCTGCTGTAGCTCAGCTGGTAGAGCACGTCCTTGGTAAGGACGAGGTCATGGGTTCAATTCCCGTCAGCAGCTCCAACGTTTTCCGCTGCCCGTCCTCCGTGGTGGGCCGCTCCGTTTCCATCCGAACTCCAACTCACTCCAATGGCCAGAGAAGTCTTCACCAGGACGAAGCCCCACGTCAACGTGGGGACCATCGGGCACGTTGCCCACGGCAAGACCACGACCACGGCTGCCCTCACCTACACCCTCGCCTCGGTCGGGCTCGCGAAGTACAAGGAATACGCGCAGGTCGCCAAGGGCGGCACGGTCCGCGACGCCTCCCGCGTCGTGACGATCTCGGCTGCGCACGTCGAGTACGAGAGTGACACCCGTCACTACGCGCACGTCGACTGCCCCGGCCACGCCGACTACGTCAAGAACATGATCACCGGCGCCGCCCAGATGGACGGTGCGATCCTGGTGGTCGCCGCGGACGACGGCCCCATGCCCCAGACGAAGGAGCACATCCTGCTCGCCCGTCAGGTCGGCGTGCCCGCCATCGTCGTCTACCTCAACAAGTGCGACCTCGTCGACGACCCGGAGCTGCTGGACCTCGTCGAGATGGAAGTCCGCGAGCTGCTGAACAAGTACGAGTACCCCGGTGACACCATCCCGGTCGTCCGCGGCGCCTCGTTCAAGGCCCTGCAGACCCCCAACCCGGGCCGTGACAACCCGGACAGCAAGTGCATCTTTGACCTGGTCGCCGCCATCGACAAGGGCATCCCCACGCCGGCGCGCGAGGTCGACAAGCCGTTCCTGATGCCGGTCGAGGACGTGTTCTCGATCGAAGGTCGCGGCACCGTGGCCACCGGCCGCGTCGAGCGCGGTCGCATCAAGGTTGGCGAGACCGTCGAGATCGTCGGCATCAAGGACACCCGCGACACCACCGTCACGGGCGTCGAGATGTTCCAGAAGACCCTCGACTCGGGCGAGGCTGGCGACAACGTCGGCCTGCTGCTCCGCGGCCTGAAGAAGGAAGACATCGAGCGCGGCATGGTGCTCGCTGCCAAGAAGACCGTGACCCCGCACACCAAGTTCCAGGCTCAGGTCTACGCCCTGACCAAGGAAGAGGGTGGCCGTCACACCCCGTTCACCAACGGCTACCGTCCGCAGTTCTACTTCCGTACGACGGACGTGACCGGTACGGCCCAGCTGGTCGGCGCAGAGATGTGCATGCCCGGCGACAACGTGACGATCGAGGTCGAGCTGATCACCCCGATCGCCATGGACGAGCACCAGCGTTTCGCCATCCGCGAGGGTGGTCGTACCGTTGGCGCAGGCCGCGTCACCAAGATCGTCAAGTGATCGGAACGTCCTGCGGCCTCGGGCCTCGCTCCGGCGAGGCCTGAACCGGAGGACGCGTTGGAAACTGGGTTCGGTGTTCCGGACCCGTAGGGCAGTAGCTCAATTGGTAGAGCTATCGATTCCAAATCGATGGGTTGAGGGTTCGATTCCTTCCTGCCCTGCCACTTTCTGAATTCGGATGGACTAACGCGGGACGCACCGTCGTCCCGCAGCGGAAACAGGACGAGACCACGCTGTGAGCAACACCAACGAACAAGGGCGGTACGCGAGGATGGTGGCCTTCTGGTCGCTGACCCTGCTCGTCGCCTACGGCTGCTTCCACGCCGGTGGACTGGTGACGGTTCTCGACCGCAACATCCTGCCCGCCACGGCGAACCCCACGCTGGTGGACCCATTCCCGCTGTTCGGGACGCTGAAGGTCTCGACGTTGGTTGCGCTCGCGCTCAACCTGCTGGCAGCCTGGGTCTTCCACTCGGTCCTGGCGCGTCCGAAAGTGGCCACCTCGCTGGTGGAGACCGAGTCGGAGATGCGCAAGGTCACCTGGCCCGCTTGGCCGGAGACCTGGGCAGGCACCCTCGCCGTGGCCGGGACGGTGGTGGTGCTGTTCCTCTTCCTGACGGTTGTCGACCTTGTACTGGCGCGCCTCGCGTTGCTGATGTGACCTTGTGGTCCGTCCCGCATGGCTCCACGTGACCCCTTGAGGAGTTGAAGATGGCGCTCGACTGGTATTTCCTCCGCGTGCAAGTCGGTCGTGAAGACCGCATCCGCGAGAGCATGATGAAGCGGCTCAAGCAGGCCGGTTGCGATGCCTCGGTGCCGCAGATCGTCGTGCCGACGGAGACCATCGCGGACCACCGCGGCGGCAAGAAGCGTATCCAGCGCCGCAAGCTCTACCCCGGCTACCTGATGGTCCAGATGGAGCTCACCGAGCCCGTCTGGTTCGTGCTCCGGGAGACCCCTGGCTTCGGCGACTTCGTCGGTGGCCACCACCAGCAGCCCACGCCCGCCAGCCCGGACGAGGTCCAGAAGGTCCTCGCCCGCATGGATGCCAGCAAGGACCAGCCCAAGGTCGCCGTGAACTTCAAGAAGGGCGACCGGGTCAAGATCAAGGCGGGTGCCTTCGAGAACATGGACGCAACCGTCGAGGAGGTCCATGCGGAGAAGGGCCAGCTCGAGGTCTCCGTCAACATCTTCGGTCGCGCGACCCCGATGACCCTGGGGTACTGGGAAGTCGAGTCGACCTGAACGGTCCCCGGTGGGGCGGCCGCGGCGCGCTTGCGCCGGTGGCGCCGCCCGGAACCGGGCCGCGGCGAGCCTTTCCCGCCCCTTGCAGGAATTTGCTCGCCTCGACTGTTGCATTCGTAGGGCGAGGTCGCTTTGATGCCTCGCCCCTTTCGCGCCCGGACCTTCCGGACGCGGCTCTTGTAGTGGGAGGGCACCCCCTCGCGGAGGGTGTCCGACGGAACCGCTGAGAGGCAAGCATGGCAAAAGAAGTCACCGCAGTCGTCAAGTTGCAGTGTCCTGCTGGTCAGGCCACTCCCGCACCGCCCGTCGGCCCTGCCCTCGGTCAGCACGGTGTGAACATCGGTCAGTTCGTCAAGGAGTTCAACGACGCCACCCGCGACCGGATGGGGCTCGTGATTCCGGTGCTGATCACGGTCTACAAGGACCGCACGTTCACGCTGATCTACAAGTCGCCGCCTGCCTCGGTCCTGCTGAAGAAGGCTGCAAAGCTCGCTTCGGCCGCCAAGACTCCGGGCAGCGAGGTGGTGGGCAAGGTCAATCGCGCTCAGGTCCGTGAAATCGCCCAGATGAAGATGGCGGACCTGAACACGAAGGATGTGGAGGCCGCAATGCGGATGGTGGAAGGCACCGCCCGCTCTTGTGGCATCCAGGTGGTCGACTGAGCGGTTGATCCGCAACACGAGGAGAAGCCATGGCGCGCAAGCACAGCAGGCGTTTCCGCAAGGCCGCCGAAAAGGTCGATGCGGGTAAGCGCTATCCCCTTTCCGAGGGCATTGCCCTCCTGAAGTCCCTCGCGGGGGCCAAGTTCGACGAGACCGTCGACGTGGCCGTCCGCATCGGCATCGACGCCAAGAAGACCGAGCAGTTGGTCCGCGGCTCGGTGAGCCTGCCGAAGGGCACGGGCAAGAGCGTGAAGATCGCGGTGTTCGCCGAAGGCGACCGCGCGAAGGAAGCGCTCGAGGCCGGTGCCGACTTCGTCGGTGGTGCAGACCTTGCCGACAAGATCGACAAGGGCTTCACCGACTTCGACATGACGATCGCCTCGCCCGACATGATGAAGTATGTCGGCAAGCTCGGTCGCGTGCTCGGCCCGCAGGGCAAGATGCCCTCGCCCAAGGCTGGCACCGTGACGCCCAACGTGGCGGCTGCGGTCCGCGAGTTCAAGGCGGGCAAGATCGAGTTCCGCACCGATGCCGGTGCAAACGTCCACGCGGCCATCGGCAAGCGCTCGTTCGCTGCCGGCGACCTCGAGGCAAACCTTGTCGCATTCCTCGAGCACTTGCGCACGTTGCGCCCGGCACAGGCCAAGGGCGCGTTCTTCCGCAAGGTCGTGGTTTCCACCACCATGGGTCCCGGCGTGGCCCTGGCATTCGAGTAAGGAGGCTGAGCCGTGCCCAACCTCGTCAACGAGATTCTCTACCAGGACCTGAAGCGTGAGTTCCAGAGCATGGGCTCCTGCGTGGTCCTGACCTTCGACAAGCTGCAGCCGCTCCAGGACAAGGAGCTGCGCGGCAAGTTCCGCGATGCCGGCATCCGCTACCGCGTGGTGCGCAATCGCCTCGCGGTGAAGGCCTTTGCCGAGCTCAAGCTCGACATGGATGCGGCCTTCGCCGGCAAGTGCGGCGTCGCCATCGCCAAGAAGGAAGGCGCGATCGCAGCTGCCAAGCTCGTGCGCGACTTCATCAAGGCGCAGAAGAAGGACGTTCCGGTCCAGATCGTGGGTGGCGTGGTGGAGGGCACTCCCTATGTGGGTGCCGCTGCCGCAGCCATCGCCGACCTGCCCGATCGCAACACCGTCAACACGCAGATCGTCTCCGCAATCTCCGGTCCGGCCCGTTCGCTGGCGTCCGTCGTGTCTGCCCTCGCTGGCGGCATGGCCCGCTGCATCCAGGCCAAGGTCGACAAGGCTGGCGGCGAAGGCGCCGCGGCCAGCTGACCCAGCAGTCCCACCCCATCCCGATACCCAACCCGCATTTCCAACGAGAGGTCGAGTCCCATGTCCAACAACGAAACTGTCGTCCTTGATGCCGAGCTCGAGGACATCTTCAAGAAGATCGATGGTCTGAGCCTGGGCAAGGCTGCCCAGCTGGTGAAGGCAATGGAGGCCCGCTGGGGCGTCTCCGCTGCTGCCCCGGTCGCCGTGGCCGCCGGCCCTGCCGCCGCTGCCGCTCCCGCCGCCGAGGAGAAGACCGAGTTCACCGTCGTCCTGAAGGATGGCGGCGCGAACAAGATCAACGTCATCAAGGTGGTCCGCGAGATCACTGGTCTGGGCCTCAAGGAGGCCAAGGCCGTGGTGGACGAGGCCCCGAAGCCCGTCAAGGAAGGTGTCAGCAAGGCCGAGGCCGCCGACATCGAGAAGAAGCTCAAGGAAGCTGGCGCGACCGTCGAGCTCAAGTAATCCTGCCTGGCTCGGCATCCGAACCCCGTGCTCTCCGGCCCCTTTGGGGTTGCCGGCGGAGTGCGGGGTCTCTACGCTTCCGGGCCCGCTTTGGACCGATTTTTGCAAGGGCTGTTCGCCCCCCTCCGGGCTGACAGCGGTTTCCTCCCTCCCTTCGAGCAGATCTTGCCAGTTCCTGACTGGTCCTGCCCAACCCCGATGCGACAGGGTCCCGCTGTCTGGACCCCAGGTGTTTCCGCATGGAGACGGTAGTTTTCGGTCGTTACAAGTCCGTCGCCGAGATTCCTGACCTGGTCGAGATGCAGACGAACTCGTACCGCGAGTTCCTGCAGCCGGACCTGGCTCACAACAAGCGGAAGGTGCAAGGCCTCGAGGCGCTGCTGCGCGAGGTCTTCCCCATCTACTCCTACGACAAGACTCTGTGCCTCGAGTACGTGAGCTACGAGCTCGGCCGTCCTCGGTACACGGTGGAGGAGTGTCGCAAGCTGCGCCTGACCTACGGCTACCCGTTCAAGATCCGGGTCCGCCTGGTGAAGCCGGAGCCCGTCGAGGAGGAGATCTACCTCGGCGAGATCCCGATCATGATCGGTGGCGGCGAGTTCATCATCAACGGCTCGGAGCGCGTCACCGTCAGCCAGATGCACCGTTCGCCGGGCGTCGACTTCTCGGTCGAGCTGCACACCGGTGAGAAGAAGCTCCACTCGTGCTGGGTCATCCCCGAGCGCGGCAGCTGGATCGAGCTGAACGTCACGAAGAAGGACGCGATCGCGGTCCGCATCGACCAGAGCGGCAAGTTCAGCGCCACGACGCTGCTGCGCGCGATGGACGTGAAGTTCTCGACGGACGCAGCGATCCTGCGCGAGTTCTACGACGTCGAGAAGGTCGCCCGCAAGAAGTCCGACCCCGAGGCCAAGTTCGCCAAGCAGCTGGTCGGCACCTATGCCGTGGGCGACATCGTCGACGCAGCGAGCGGCGAGCCGTTCGTTCGCAGCGGCGAGGAGATCACCGAGGAGGCCGCCCGCGCCGTCGCGGAGTCGGAGCTCAAGGAGATCGAGGTGCTGCGCGAGCCCGAGGACTTCCTGATCCTCAACACGCTCCGCGACGACACCACCAACAGCCACGAGGAGGCCCTCCTCAAGATCTACAGCCGCCTCCGTCCCGGCAACCCGCCGCAGATCGAGAAGGCGCGCGAGCTGTTCCACGAGAAGTTCTTCGACGCAACGCGCTACCGCCTCGGCAAGGTCGGTCGCTTCCGTCTCAACCGCAAGTTCGGCACGAAGGTCGCCGAGACCGAGCAGACCCTGCTGCCGGGCGACTTCGTCCAGGCGATCCGCTACATCCTCGGCCTGCGCGGGGGCGAGGGTGAGATCGACGACATCGACCACTTGGGCAACCGCCGGGTCCGCACCATCGAGGAACTGGCCGGTGACGAGTTCCGCAAGGGGTTCCTGAAGCTCCGCCGTACGGCACAGGAGCGCATGAACCTCGAGAACATCGACACGGTCACCCCGCGCAACCTGATCAACAGCAAGACGTTCTCCAGCGCGATCGAGTACTTCTTCGCGCGCGGCGAGCTGTCGCAGGTCGTCGACCAGACGAACCCGCTGTCGCAGTTGACGCACGAGCGGCGCCTCAGCGCGCTCGGCCCGGGCGGCCTCAACCGCAAGCGCGCGGGCTTCGAGGTGCGCGACGTGCACATCTCGCACTACGGTCGCCTGTGCCCGATCGAGACGCCCGAAGGTTCCAACATCGGCCTCATCTCGAGCCTCGCGATCTACTCCTCGCTCGACAGCTACGGCTTCCTCACCACGCCCTACATCGTGGTGAAGAACGGCAAGCTGACGGACGAGGTGGTGCGCCTGCGTGCCGACGAGGAGAACAACGCGATCCTCGCGCCCGCAGACACGCCCGTCGACAAGAACGGCAAGCTGGTCGCGGACGACAACAACCGCATCATCGCCCGCGTGAAGGGCGACCCCGCCCTGGTGGACATCAAGGAAATCCACTACATGGACGTGAGCGCCAAGCAGATCGTGGGCGTCTCGGCGTCGCTGATCCCGTTCCTGGAGCACGACGACGCCAACCGCGCGCTGATGGGCTCCAACATGCAACGGCAGGCGGTCCCGCTCCTCACGAGCGAGCAGCCGCTGGTGATGACCGGCATGGAAGAGGTCGTCGCCCGCAACTCGTCGATGGTCGTCCGCGCGCGCAAGGGCGGGACCATCTCGTTCTGCGACGGCAACCGCATCGAGATCGGTGACGACGTCTACCGTCTCCGCAAGTTCGAGGGCCTCAACGAGCGCACCTGCCAGAACCAGGTGCCCATCGTGAAGCCCGGGCAGAAGGTCAAGGCCGGCCAGGTCATCGCCGACGGCGCAGCCACCCGCGAGGGCGTGCTGGCCCTGGGCAAGAACCTCACGGTCGCCTTCATGCCTTGGGACGGTTACAACTACGAGGACGCGATCCTCCTCAGCGAGAACCTCGTCAAGGCAGACGTCTACACGTCGCTGCACATCGACGAGTTCGACATCGAGATCCGCGAGACCAAGCTGGGCCGCGAGGAGTTCACGCGCGACATCCCCAACGTCTCGGAGCGCGCCCTGCGCCACCTGGACGAGACGGGCATCGTGCGCGTGGGAACGCGCGTGAAGGCCGGCGACATCCTCGTGGGCAAGGTGGCCCCGAAGAGCAAGAGCGAGCTGACTCCCGAGGAGAAGCTGCTGCACGCGATCTTCGGCCGCGCCGGCGAAGACGTGAAGAACGCGTCGCTCGAGGTCCCCACGGGCGTCGAGGGCATCGTGATCGCCGCGGAGAAGTTCAGCCGCAAGGTGAACCTCACCGAGAACGAGCGCAGCCGCAACCTCGAGGAGATCAAGAACGCCGAGATCGAGTTCCTCAAGCAGTACCGCGCGAGCACCCGCAAGTTGCTCGACAGTGCGAAGGAACTGCTTGGCAAGCAGGTGATGGGCGCCGACGGCAAGAAGCTCGTCGCCGGCGACGAGATGCTCATCCTCGACCTGCGCTCCATCCGCGACCGCGTCCGCGCGGTGGCCGAGGAGCAGTCGGGCGACCTCAAGACGGGCCTGCTCGGCCTCGTCCAGGAGTTCGGCGACCGCATCGAGGAGGCCGAGACCGAGAAGAACAAGCTGGTCAACCGCCTCTCGCGCGGTGACGAGCTCCCCACGGGCGTGCTCGAGATGGTGAAGGTGTACGTGTGCACCAAGCGCCGCATCTCGGTGGGCGACAAGATGGCCGGCCGCCACGGCAACAAGGGCGTGATCAGCAAGATCCTGCCCGTGGAGGACATGCCGTTCCTCGCCGACGGCACCCCGGTCGACATCGTGCTCAACCCGCTCGGCGTGCCGAGCCGCATGAACGTGGGCCAGATCCTCGAGACGCACCTGGGCTGGGCGGGCAAGAAGCTCGGCTGGCAGGCCATCTCGCCGGTGTTCGACGGCGCGGACGAGGCGGACATCGAGAAGGCCCTCAAGGACGCAGGCTTCGCCACGGACGGCAAGTCGGTGCTGTACGACGGCCGAACGGGTGAGGCGTTCACGCAGCGCGTCACCGTTGGCTGCCTGTACATGATGAAGCTGCACCACCTCGTCGACGACAAGGTGCACGCTCGCGCGACCGGCCCGTACTCGCTCATCACCCAGCAGCCGCTGGGTGGCAAGGCCCGCTTCGGCGGCCAGCGCTTCGGCGAGATGGAAGTGTGGGCGCTCGAGGCCTACGGCGCGGCCAACATCCTCCAGGAACTGTTGACCGTGAAGTCGGACGACGTGGACGGCCGCACCAAGATCTACGAGGCGATGGTCAAGAACGAGAACATCCTGGAGCCCGGTACGCCGGTCTCCTTCGGCGTGTTGTGCAACGAGATCAAGGGCCTGGGGCTCAACATCGAGCTCCACAAGCGGGGCACGGCGGAAGCCGTGCTGCCGGGCTGAACCTTCTTCACCCAGACGGATCCCACCAAGGCAGGTAGCCCATGATGGCCGACACCATCTACGACAAGATCAACGACTACGCTTCCGTCACCATCCGACTGGCTTCCCCAGAGGACATCCGTTCGTGGTCCTTCGGCGAGGTGAAGAAGCCCGAGACCATCAACTACCGCACCTACCGCAGCGAGCGCGACGGCTTGTTCTGCGAGCGCATCTTCGGCCCGGAGAAGGACTGGGAGTGCGCGTGCGGCAAGTACAAGGGCATCAAGCACAAGGGCATCATCTGCGACAAGTGCGGTGTGATGATCACCCACAGCCGCGTGCGCAGGAAGCGCATGGGGCACATCAACCTCGCAGCGCCCGTCGCCCACATCTGGTTCTTCAAGGCGATGCCTTCCCGCATGGGAACGCTGCTCGGCATGAAGACCGCCAGCCTGGAGAAGGTGATCTACTTCCAGGACTACGTCGTCATCGACGCCGGTGACACGCCGCTGAAGGCCCAGCAGCTGCTCTCCGAGGACGAGTACCGCCAGAACCGCCAGAAGTACGGCAACTCGTTCACGGCGCTCATGGGTGCCGAGGCGATCCGCGAGCTGCTCCGTCGCCTGAACCTGCCCGAGCTGGGCGACCAGCTCCGCGAGGACCTCAAGCGCACCGAGTCGAAGCAGAAGATCAAGGACATCATCAAGCGTCTCAAGACCGTCGAGATGCTGCGTGACTCGGGCAACCGCCCCGACTGGATGATCCTCGACGTGGTGCCGGTGATCCCGCCGGACCTCCGTCCGCTGGTGCTGCTCGACAGCGGCAACTTCGCGACCTCCGACCTCAACGACCTCTACCGCCGCCTCATCAACCGCAACAACCGGTTGAAGAAGCTGCTCGACCTCAACGCGCCCGAGGTGATCATTCGCAACGAGAAGCGAATGCTGCAGCAGTCCGTCGACGCGTTGTTCGACAACGGTCGCTGCCGTCGCCCGGTGCTCGGCTCGAGCAACCGCCCGCTCAAGTCCCTCACGGACATGATCAAGGGCAAGCAGGGTCGCTTCCGCGAGAACCTGCTCGGCAAGCGCGTCGACTACAGCGCGCGTTCCGTGATCGTGGTGGGCCCCGACCTCAAGCTGCACCAGTGCGGCCTGCCCAAGGTCATCGCCCTCGAACTCTTCCAACCGTTCATCATCCGCCGCCTGAAGGAGCTCGGCCACGCCGACACGATCAAGTCGGCGAAGAAGATGCTGGAGCGCAAGGACGAGGAGGTCTGGGACATCCTCGACGAGGTGATCCAGAGCCACCCCGTGTTGCTCAACCGTGCACCGACCCTGCACCGCATGGGCATCCAGGCGTTCGAGCCAGTGCTCGTCGAGGGCAACGCCATCCGCATCCACCCGCTGGTGTGCGCTGGCTACAACGCCGACTTCGACGGCGACCAGATGGCAGTGCACCTGCCGCTGTCGTTCGAGGCCCAGATCGAGGCGAGCACGCTGATGTTGTCGATCAACAACATCTTCTCGCCTGCGCACGGCGGCCCGATCATCGCCCCGAACCAGGACATCGTCCTCGGTTGCTACTTCCTGAGCCTCGCCCGACCCAACGAGATGGGTGAGGGCATGGTGTTCTCGAACCGCGAGGAAGTGTGGATGGCCTACTCGATGGGCAAGGTCCACATCCACGCGAAGATCAAGGTCCTGTTCCCCGCAGACGTGGAGGTCCGCAACCAGGGCAACACGGTCTTCACCGAGGACAACACGATCGTCGAGACGACGCCCGGTCGCATCATGTTCAACGACATCCTCGAGTACGGGATGCCGTTCTACAACCACGACCTCGACAAGAAGGCACTCTCCGGGATCATCGCCGACTGCAACCTGCTCCTGGGCAGGCAGCAGACGCTGCGTCTCCTCGACAACATGAAGGAGATCGGCTTCAAGTCCGCGACGCGCGCCGGCCTCTCCTTCGGCAAGGACGACATGATCGTCCCGCCGACCAAGGAGAAGATCATTGGCGAGACCAACAAGGAGGTCGAGAAGATCCTCCTCGCGCACTCGCGCGGCATCATCACGGAGGGCGAGCGCTACCTGAAGGTCATCGACGCGTGGACCCACGCGCGTGAACGCATCGGTGAGGACATGCTCGCCGAGCTGCGCAACGACACGCGCGACGGCAAGCTCTACGTCAACCCGATCTTCTGCATGGTCATGTCGAAGGCGCGCGGTTCGGTCGAGCAGATCCGCCAGCTGGCGGGCATGCGCGGCCTGATGGCGAAGCCGTCCGGCAAGATCATCGAGACGCCGATCAAGGCGAACTTCCGCGAGGGCCTCCGCGTGCTCGAGTACTTCTCGTCCACGCACGGCGCGCGCAAGGGCCTCGCCGACACGGCGCTCAAGACCGCAGACTCCGGCTACATGACCCGCAAGCTCGCCGACGTGGCCCAGAACGTGGTCATCTCGGTGGAGGACTGCGGCACCCCGAACGGTGTCGAGAAGGGCACCGTCTACCAGGGTGACAAGGTCGCGGTGACCTTCGTCGACTCGGTGCGCGGCCGCACGGCGCGTCGCACCATCGTGGACCCGCTCACCGACGAGGTCATCGTCGAGGAGAACGGGCTCATCACGGTCGACATCGCCAAGCGCATCGAGCAGGTCGTCTCCTCGGAGAAGATCATGGTCCGCTCGCCCCTCTCCTGCGAGTCGGGCGTGGGCATCTGTGCCCGCTGCTACGGCATGGACCTGTCGCGCTCCGCGCTCGCAGAGCCCGGCCTCGCTGCAGGCATCATCGCCGCCCAGTCGATCGGCGAGCCCGGCACCCAGCTCACGATGCGTACGTTCCACATCGGTGGCACGGCGTCGAAGAAGGTCGAGGAGACCGAGATCCGCAACAAGCGTGCGGGTCGCGTGCAGTTCGCCAACCTGGCGGCAGTCGTCGTCGAGGGCGAGAAGAAGGGCCAGAGCCACACCGTCGTGCTCAAGCGGCGCGGCGAGGTGCTCGTGCTCGACTCCAAGGACCGCGAACTCGAGCGCTTCCAGATCCCGCTGGGTGCAACGGTCCACGTGGCCGACGGCCAGGAGATCAAGGAGCAGGCGGTGATCTGCTCGTGGGACCCGCACCACAACCCGATCCTCGCCGAGGTGAGTGGTGTCGTGCGCTACGAGGACGTCCTCGAGGGCAAGACCTACCGCGTCGAGAAGGACCCGGAGAGCAAGATCGCCCGCAAGGTGCTCATCGAGCACAAGGGCGACCTGCACCCCCAGATCATCATCGAGGACGAGAAGGGCAACCGCCTCGCCATCAACCCGCTGCCCGAGAAGGCCTACATCGAGGCCGAGAACGGCCAGAGGGTGGTGGCCGGCATGCTGCTCGCCAAGACGCCGCGTGAGATCATGGGCACGCAGGACATCACGGGCGGTCTCCCGCGCGTGACCGAGCTGTTCGAGGCGCGTCGTCCCAAGGACCCCGCGGTGCTGTCCGAGATCGACGGCATGGTGGAACTCGGCGACAAGCGTCGCGGCAAGCGCACCATCATCGTCAAGGGTGAGGGTGGCATGGAGCGTGAGCACCTGGTGCCGCAGGGCAAGAACCTGCGCGTGCACCGCGGTGACCAGGTCCGTGCCGGCGAGGCGCTCATCGACGGCCCGCTGGTCCCGCACGACATCCTCGCCATCCAGGGCGAGAAGGCCGTGCACAACTACCTGCTGCGCGAGGTGCAGACCGTCTATCGCGCCCAGGGCGTGAGCATCGACGACAAGCACATCGAGATCATCCTCGGCCAGATGATGCGCAAGGTGCAGGTGGAGGACCCGGGTGACTCCGACTTCCTCCCCGGCGCCGTCGTCGACAAGTTCCGCTTCCGCGAGGCGAACAACCGCCTCCGCAAGGAGCGCAAGAAGCCGGCGACCGCAGCGCCGCTGCTGCTGGGCATCACCAAGGCCTCGCTGCAGTCGGACTCCTTCATCTCGGCAGCGTCGTTCCAGGAGACCACCAAGGTCCTCACGGAAGCCGCGCTGGCGGGCAAGAAGGACGAACTCGTCGGCCTCAAGGAGAACGTGATCCTCGGCCACCTCGTGCCCACCGGCACCGGGTTCCGCGAGTACCAGAAGACCCGTGTCGGCAAGAACGTCGACCTCCAGGCTGCGGCCGAGGAGATCGGCCGCCTGAGCAAGCAGGGCTTCCTGGACGCCGGTGGGCCTGTGATCCGCCTCGAGGGCATCGACAATGCGCCTGCCGCAAGCTCTGGCGAGGAGGCCGGCAAGGCCTGATGCCACCGGGGGTGGGGGAGTGTCTCCTCCGCCTCCGGCCCTCGTGCCCCGCACCGTCCCACGGCGGGGTTGCAATCCCGATCCCACTCCCTATCGTCTTCTGCCCTTCAACCCGGACTCCTGACACTTCCGCATGCCTACCATCAACCAACTGGTCCGCAAGGGCCGCAACAAGGTCAAGTACAAGAGCAAGTCCCCCGTGCTCGACTCTTGCCCCCAGAAGCGCGGCGTCTGCCTCCAGGTCAAGACCATGACCCCGAAGAAGCCGAACTCCGCACTGCGCAAGATCGCGCGTGTGCGTCTGAGCAACGGCAAGGAAGTCACGGTCTACATCCCGGGTGAGGGCCACAACCTCCAGGAGCACTCCATCGTGCTGATCCGCGGTGGCCGCGTGCGCGACCTCCCCGGTGTGCGCTACCACGTGCTCCGTGGCAGTCTCGACGCCTCGGGTGTCGAGGCCCGTCGCCGCAGCCGTTCCAAGTACGGTGCCAAGCGCCCGAAGAAGTGATCGTTTCCCAGCCTGTCCCCCCTTCCCCAGAGCCCTTTCGCCAGCAGCCGCAGGATCCCGATGCCCCGCTCCTACAAGTCGACCGAGGTCTTCCTCACGGGTGACCCTCGCTACAACAACAAGCTCGCTTCCAAGATCATCAACAAGATCATGTGGGCCGGGAAGAAGAACACCGCCCAGGCGATCTTCTACGACGCCCTCGACATGGTCTGCAAGAAGGTCGAGAACGCCGAGCCGGTCGATGTCTTCACCAAGGCCATCGACAACGTGAAGCCGCGCATCGAGGTGCGTAGCAAGCGAGTCGGCGGCGCGACCTACCAGGTGCCGAAGGAAGTGAACAAGCGCCGTCAGCAGAGCCTCGCGATCCGCTGGCTCGTCGACGCTGCTCGCGCCAAGCGCGGCAAGCCGATGAGCAAGCGCCTCGCCGAGGAGTTGTTCGACGCGTTCAACAACCAGGGCGCTGCCGTGACGAAGAAGGAAAACGTCCACAAGATGGCCGAGGCCAACAGCGCCTACAGCCACTTCGCCTGGTGACCTGACCCGTTCACGGGCACCGGCGATGCCGGTCTCGACCAACGGCTCGAACGCACTGCGTTTCGAGCCGTTTTCGTTTCCATGGCGGGGGCTCCGCCAGAAACTCACCAGCAGGCGGTGGCAAGCTCCATGGATCGGCTGCGGAACATCGGCATCGTCGCGCACATCGATGCGGGCAAGACCACGCTGACGGAGCGGATCCTGCACGTTTCCGGCCTGCGCCCGTCCGTGGGCGAGGTGGACGAGGGCACCGCAGCCACCGACTGGATGCGCCAGGAGCAACTGCGCGGGATCTCGATCACGGCAGCGGCGACCCACGTCCCCTGGGAGGGCCACAGGATCCAGCTGGTGGACACGCCGGGGCACGTGGACTTCACCGCGGAGGTGGAGCGTTGTCTCCGGGTGCTCGACGGCGTGGTGGTGGTCGTCGACGGGCAGCGCGGCGTCGAGTCGCAGACCGAGACCGTCTGGCGCCAAGCCGTGCGGTGGTGCGTGCCGCGCGTCGTCTTCGTCAACAAGATGGACCGTCCTGGTGCAGACCCCGAGGCCTGCGCCCGGCAGCTCGCGGACCGGTTCGAGTGCCTTGTCGCGCCCATGGCGATTGCGTTCCGGGACGAGGCCGACACCTTCGCCGGCATCGGCCACGTGTTGGATGGGAACGTCGAGTGGTTCGCAGGCGAACCCGGTGCGGACCTGCGGGAGCGGATCCAGCTCGAGATGCGCGCTGCCCGGGACCGCTTGGTCGAGGTCGCCGCCGAGGTCGACGAGCAGGTGCTTGGCGAGTGGGTTGCAGGGCGCGCGGTTGCATCCGAGCGCTTGCGTGCCGTGTTGCGTGCGGCAACCTGCCGCGGCGCGGTGGTGCCGCTGTTCCTCGGCAGCGCGCTGCACGAGCGGGGTGTGGACGGCCTGCTCGACGGGGTCTGTGCCATGCTGCCCTCTCCCGCCGAGCGCGGTGAGCGTGCGGCGCTCCACGGCGAGCCCGCTCCCGACCCAGCAGGTCCGTTCTGCGGGCTCGTGTTCAAGGTCCAACACGTTGGGCGTGAGGTTTGGAACTACGTGCGGGTGTTCCGCGGGGCGCTCCACTCCTCGGACGCGGTCGTGGTGGCACGGTCCGGAGCGGCACTTCGCGTGCCTGCCCCGTGGCGCATGCAGGTCACCGCGCACGAGGAGGTTGCAGAGGCAGGCGTGGGGGAGATTGTCGTGCTCGCAGGGTCGCTCGGGCTGCGGACGGGCGACACGCTCCACGACCCTTCGGCGCCGATCGAACTCGCGCGCATGGGATTCCCGGTGCCCGTGCTCTCTGCCCGCTTCGAGCCGGCGGTGGCGGCCGACCTCGACCGGCTGATGGCGTGCCTGCGCGAGGTGGCTGACGACGACCCAACGCTCGAGGTGGGTGTGGATGCGGAGACTGGCGCGCCCTGGGCCGCAGGCATGGGGGAGCTCCACCTCGAGGTCGCCGGCGACATGCTGCGCGAACGCGGCGCACCGCCGTTCTCCGTCGGTGCGCCCCGAGTGGCCCACCGCGAGCGCGTGCTGCGCGCAGCCACTGCGTCTGCGCTCGTGCACGCGCCTGCGGGCGAGGTGGGGGAGGCCTGGGTCGAGGTGGAGCTCGTCCCGCTGCAGCCGGAGAGCGAGGAGTCGCGCGTGGAGGTTGCTGCCGAGGTCGCGTCGCACCCCGACGCTCCCTTCGTGCTCGATGCGCTGCGCGCGCGGTTGCAGACGGGCCTGCGTGCATCGTGTCCCGCGCAGTCCGTGTGCGCACGACTACTGCGCCTTCGCACCGAACCGCGCGGGGCTGCGGGCGTGCTCGCACAGACCGCTGCTGGATTCGCCGTCGACAAGGCGGTTGCCGCTGCAGGCGTCGAGCCACTCGAGCCGGAGGTCCAGTTCGAGGTCCGATGCCCTGCTGCAGTGCTGCCGGGAGTGGTGGGAGACCTGAATGCGAGGGACGCACAACTCACGCAGGTGTCCTCGGGACAACTCGGGGCCGTCGTCACCGGCAGGGTGGCACTGCGACCGATGTTGGGCTACGCAACGAGGTTGCGATCACTCACCCGAGGCCTCGGCGAGGTCTCCTTGCGGCCGAGCCGCTGGATTCCTGCGCGCCCCGAAAGTCGGGGCCCAAAAAAAGGCCTCCAGGAGTCTTGACCGCGCGAGGCGGGATCGCTACCTTCCTCGACCCTTCATTTTGCGCGGCGAGGCCGAACAAGCCAAAGCCACGGAAAACAAGGACTTACGGCGGAATGGCGCCAGCCACGATCCGCCGGCTCCCCTTCGACAGTCCACGCGTCTTCAGCAATAGCAAGATTTCGAGCCATGCAGGAGAAGATCCAGATCCGGATGGAGGCTTACGATCACGAGGCCCTCGACCAGGCGGCTCTGGACATCGTGGAGACATCGAAGCGGACCGGCGCACGCGTTGCGGGTCCTGTTCCCCTCCCGACGCGGGTGGAGCGCTACACGGTGCTCCGTTCCCCGCACGTGGACAAGAAGAGTCGTGAGCAGTTCGAGATCCGGACCCACAAGCGGCTGATCTACATCTCGGAGCCGACGACCAAGACGGTCGACGCCCTGAGCAAGTTGAACATGCCGGCTGGTGTGGACATCCGCATCAAGGCCTGATCTCGCCTTCCTGGTAGACAAAAAACAGCCTTCGGGCACTTGTCGTGATCCGGTTGTCACCGCCCAGAGTGGGCGGGGGTGACTCGTCTCGACAGGGGCCAAACTGGATTTCCCATGGTCGAGGTAAAAGTCATCCAAGGTGACTCCGTCTCCAAGACGGAGTTCGACGCTTCCGTCTTCGGCTCCCGGGTCCTGGGTCGCACCCTCAAGGACGCGGTGGTGATGTACGAGGCGAACGCCCGCGCCGGTACCCACCAGGCCAAGACCCGCGCCGAAGTGCATGGCGGCAACAAGAAGCTCTGGAAGCAGAAGCACACGGGCCGCGCGCGCATGGGCACCACCAAGTCGCCCCTGTGGGCCGGTGGTGGCCGCACCTTCCCGCCGCGTCCGCGCGACTACTCCTACGCGATGCCGGTGAAGGCCCGCCGCGCCGCCCTCCGCAACGCCCTGTTCACCAAGTTCCAGGACGGCGAGGTGGGTGTGGTGCAGTCGTGGAACCTCACCAAGCCCAGCTCCAAGCAGGCGGTTGCCCGCCTCGCCAAGCTCGGCATGGGCAAGAGCGCGACCGTGGTCGTGCACGAGGCCGACAAGAACCTCTACCTGTCGCTGCGCAACGTCCCGCTCGTCGACGTCTGCATGGTCAGTGACCTCAACGCGCGTCAGGTGCTCCTGCGCCGCTGGATGGTCGTGACCCCGCAGGCCCTCGAAGCCCTGAAGCAGCGCTGTGTCGCTGCCAACGCCTGAGGCCACCATGGCGAACCCGATCCCGTTCTACGACCTGATCCGCCGTCCCCTGGTGACGGAGAAGTCCACGACGCTCCAGGACCTGCGCAACCAGTACACGTTCGAGGTGGCCGACAAGGCCAACAAGAGCGAGGTCCGCAAGGCCGTCGAGACGCTGTTCAGCGTCAAGGTGGTCAAGGTCAACATCGTGACCATGCCCGGCAAGGCCCGCCGCGTCTTCGGTCGCCCGGGCATGAGCCCTGGTTGGAAGAAGGCCATCATCACCCTGCGCAAGGGCGACTCCATCGAGGTCGTCTGAGGAACTGACCATGCCAGTCCGCGTCTACCAACCAACGTCTGCAGGTCGCCGCAACTCGTCGGTGCTGGACTTCAGCCACCTGACGAAGAACAAGCGTCGCGAGAAGTCCCTGACCGAGCGCATCTCGGACCGCGCCGGCCGCAACGCGCACGGTCGCGTCACCAGCCGCTTCCGCGGTGGTGGTGCGCGCCGCATGTACCGCGTCATCGACTTCCTGCGCGACAAGCTCAACGTCCCCGCGGTGGTTGCCTCGATCGAGTACGACCCGAACCGTTCGGCGGACATCGCCCTGCTGCACTACGCAGACGGTGAGAAGCGCTACATCCTGGCCCCGCGCGACCTCAAGGTCGGCGACAAGGTGATGGCCGGCGACCGCGTGGAGCCGGACGTGGGCAACTCGATGAAGCTCGAGTTCATCCCCCTCGGCCTGAGCGTCCACAACGTGGAGCTCAAGCCCGGCAAGGGTGGCCAGATCGCCCGCTCCGCTGGCAACACCTGCCAGCTGCTGGCGCGCGACGGCGACTTCGCCGTCCTCATCATGCCCTCGGGCGAGATGCGCAAGGTGCACATCACCTGCCGTGCCACCATCGGCATCATCGGCAATGCCGACTGGCAGAACATCCGCTGGGGCAAGGCCGGCCGCCGTCGCTACCTCGGTCGTCGTCCCCACAACCGCGGCACCGCCCAGAACCCCGTCTCCCACCCGATGGGTGGTGGTGAAGGTCGTACGGGTGGTGGTCGTCACCCGTGCTCGCCCACGGGCAAGCTTGCGAAGGGTGGCAAGACCCGCAAGCGCAAGGCAGCGAGCAACCAGTACATCCTTCGTCGTCGTCCGCCGGGCAAGCACGTCGCGGTGGGCAGTGGCAGCTAGCGCAGGTAAATCGTCATGAGCCGCAGCATCAAGAAAGGCCCGTTTGTCAGCGCCAAACTCCTCAAGAAGGTGGAGGCGTTGAACAAGAAGGGCTCGCGCGACCCGATCAACACCTGGGCTCGCTCGAGCGTGATCCTGCCCGACTTCGTCGGCCACACGTTCAACGTCCACAACGGCCGTGCCTTCCTGAAGGTCTACGTGACCGAGGACATGGTCGGCCATCGTCTGGGCGAGTTCTCCGTGACCCGCACCTTCCGCGGCCACTCCACGAAGCAGGCGGCGGCAGAGGGAGTCTGATCCGATGGCATACGAAGCAAAGGCAGTTCACCGCTTCGCACGCATGGGTGCCTACAAGGCGCGCCTCGTGATGAAGCTCATCGCCGGCCGCACGGTCAACCAGGCCCTCGACGACCTGCGCCACGATCGCCACCGCGCGTCGCGTTACGTCTACAAGGTGCTGGCCTCGGCCGTCGCCAACGCGCTGCAGAACCCCGAGGTCCGCGCAAATCGGCTCGTGGTGAGCAAGGCCTTCGCCAATGAGGGGCCGATGCTCGCCGGTGGCCTGCGCTGGCGCCCGGGTCCGCAGGGTCGCGCCATGCCGATCCGCAAGCGCACCTGCCACATCCACGTGCACGTCACCGATCCTGCTGCTGCCACCAAGGGCGCAGAGGGCGGTCAGGAGTAATCATGGGACAGAAGACCCACCCGACTGGTTTCCGCGTCGCGGTCATCGAGCCTTGGCGCAGCCGCTGGCACGCCAACAAGAAGGACTTCTCCAAGTTCCTCGTCGAAGACCACAAGATCCGCACCTTCATCCGCAAGGAGTGGGCGTTCGCGGCGATCCCGAAGGTCGAGATCGAGCGCGCTGGTGAGCTCATCACCGTCTTCGTGCACACGGCTCGTCCGGGCACGCTGATCGGCAAGAAGGGCGCCAAGGTCGACAAGTTCCGCGAGGACATCGAGAAGCTCACCGGCAAGCCGGTGCGCATGAAGATCGTCGAGATCCACCGTCCCGAGCTCGAGTCCAACCTCGTGGCCGAGTCGGTGTCGGAGCAGCTTGCGAAGCGCATCAACTACCGCCGCGCCCTCAAGAAGGTCGCGGACACGTCGATCGCCGCTGGCGCCAAGGGCATCAAGATCCGCGTTGCCGGCCGTCTCGGCGGCGCCGAGATGTCCCGCATCGGAACGATCCGCAAGGGCCGCGTGCCCTGCGGCACCCTGCGTGCGCAGGTGGACTACGGCTTTGCAGTGTGCAAGACCAAGTTCGGCACGCTTGGCTGCAAGGTATGGATCTTCAAGGGCGAGTACGGCCCCGGCGAGACCACGAACGGTCTCCTCCCGGTGCGCACCGCCGCCGCGGACCGGACGAACTGAGCCAGGAGCTGACCCATGTTGATGCCAAAGCGCACCAAGTACCGCCGCCAGATGCGAGGCAAGATCAAGGGCAATGCCACGTCTTGCAACGAGGTCGCGTTCGGTGAGTTCGGCCTGCAGGCCCTCGAGCCGTGCTGGCTGCCCGCCCGCGTGATCGAGGCCGGCCGCGTCGCCGCGTCGCGCAACGCTCCGGAAGCCAAGTTCTGGATCCGCGTGTTCCCTCACAAGTCGGTCTCCAAGAAGCCGGCCGAGACCCGAATGGGCACCGGCAAGGGTGACGTGGAGTTCTGGGCAGCCGTGATCAGGCCGGGCACCATCCTGTTCGAGATGGACGGCGTCACGGAGGACGTTGCCAAGACGGCCTTCAACCGCGTGGCCCACAAGCTGCCGGTGAAGACGCGCATGGTCCGCCGGAGGCACATCTGATGAGCAAGCAGGTCAAGGAGATCCGCGGGGTCGACACGCGCGAGTTGCGCGCACAGTTGAGCGACCTCCGCAAGGAACAGTTCCAGATGCGCTTCCGTGGCGCGGCTGAGGAAGTGGCCAAGACGGCTCGCTTCCGCCAGATCCGCCGCACCGTGGCACGCATCCTCACCGTCCTGGGCGAGCGCGAACGCGCCGCCGGAGGCAAGTCATGAGCGGCGAATCCAAGGCGACGGAGCAGGCAGTCGAGCGCGCCGAGCGCAAGTCCATGCGCGGCAAGGTGACCTCGAACAAGATGAACAAGACCATCGTGGTCGAGGTTCCTCGCAAGGTCCGTCACCCCCTGTACGAGAAGTACCTTTCGCGCAGCACCAAGCTGTACGTCCACGACGAGAAGAACGAGGCTCGGGTCGGGGACGTGGTGGAGGTGATGCAGACCCGTCCGCTGTCGCGCCTGAAGCGCTGGCGGCTGGTGAGCATCGTCCAAAAGGCTCCTCAGGAGTGAGCCCGGCCTAGTGCCAGGAGGAATCCATGATCCAGGAAATGTCGGTTTGTGACGTCGCAGACAACACGGGTGCCAAGCGTGCCATGTGCATCAAGGTGCTCGGTGGCAGCGGCCGTCGCTATGCGTCGGTCGGCGACACCATCGTCTGCGCGGTCCGCAAGGCCCTGCCCACCGGCGAGGTGAAGGAGCACGACATCGTCAAGGGTGTCGTCGTCCGCACGTCGAAGGCAGTCCGTCGTCCCGACGGCAGCTACATCCGCTTCGACAAGAACGCGGTGGTCATCATCGACAAGGACGGCAACCCTCGCGGCACGCGCATCTTCGGTGCAGTCGCCCGCGAGCTGCGCGACCGCAACTTCATGAAGATCGTCTCTCTCGCTGAGGAGGTCGTCTGATGCGCGGCAAGCACAAGAAGCCCGAGACCGGCCTGCGTCACCTTCACGTCAAGAAGGGCGACAAGGTCGTCGTCATCTCCGGCAGCCAGAAGAGCAGCGAGCCCCACGAGGTGCTCAAGGTCCTTCCCCACCTCGGCAAGGCCGTGGTCCAGGGAGTGAACCTGCGCTGGAAGCACCAGAAGCGCTCGCAGCAGAACCCCAAGGGCGGCCGCATCCAGACGGAACAGCCCATCGAGGCAAGCAAGCTCCTGCTGTGGAGCGAGAAGCTCGGCAAGGGCACGCGCACGAAGATCCAGGTGATCGACGGCAAGCGTGTCCGCGTCGGCATCAAGTGTGGAACCAAGTTCGACCAGGAGTCGTGACGTGACCGCTACCGCAACCAAGGCCCCGGCCCGCATGCTGGTCAAGTACCGCGAGAAGGTGGTACCTGTCCTGCAGAAGGAGTTCGGCTTCACCAACCCGATGATGATCCCGCGTCTCACGAAGATCGTGATCAACATGGGCGTGGGTCAGGCCGTCCAGAACAAGGCTCGCATCGACGCCGCGGTCAAGGACCTCACTGCGATCGCCGGCCAGAAGCCGGTGGTGCGCAACGCCCGCCAGTCGGTCGCAGGCTTCAAGCTGCGTCAGAACTACCCGATCGGTTGCTCCGTCACCCTGCGCGGCCCGCGCATGTGGGAGTTCCTCGATCGTCTGGTCTCCGTCGCGATCCCCCGTATCCGCGACTTCCGTGGCCTGAACACCAAGTTCGACGGCCGCGGCAACTACACGATGGGCCTCTCGGAACAGTCCGTGTTCCCGGAGATCCAGCTCGACAAGGTCGAGTTCGTGCAGGGTATGGACATCACCTTCGTAACCACTGCGCCGAACGACAAGGAAGGCTTTGCCCTTCTGAGCGCCCTCGGCATGCCGTTCAGGAAGTAACCATGGCCAAGAAGTGCCTGAGAGTTAAGCAGCAGCAGAAGCCCAAGTTCTCGTCGAGGCGCTACAACCGCTGCCAGTTGTGTGGCCGCGCGCGCGCGTACTACCGCAAGTTTGGCATTTGCCGCTGCTGTTTCCGAAGCCTGGCGCTGCAGGGAGAGATCCCCGGCGTCCGCAAGGCCTCCTGGTGAACCTGGAGAGAACAACGCCATGACGACCGATCCGATTGCCGACCTGCTCACTCGCATCCGCAACGCACTGCGGCGTCGCAGCCCGTCGTGCTGCGTGCCGGGCAGCAACGCCAAGGTCCGCGTGCTCGACGTGCTCAAGCGCGAGGGCTACATCGAGGGCTACCAGGTGGCCTCCGAGGGCTGCCGCTCCAACATCGTGGTCCAGCTCAAGTACGGGCCCGAGGGCGAACAGGTCATCAACACCCTGAAGCGCTACAGCAGCCCCGGCTGCCGTAGGTACCGCGGCGTCGACCAGATCCCGAAGGTCCGTGGGGGCCTTGGCATCGCCGTCGTCTCCACCAACAAGGGCGTCCTCTCCGACCGCGAGTGCCGTGCACAGCGCGTCGGCGGCGAAGTGCTCTGCACTATCGACTGATCCGAACCCCGCCACCCAAGCAGCTCGCGCAGCAAGCAACTCACAGAGGTCTGTCATGTCTCGTATCGGCAAGAAGCCCATCAGCATCCCCAAGGGTGTCACGTTCAACCAAGCCGCAGGCAAGGTGACCGTGAAGGGCCCCAAGGGCGAACTGCACCTCCCGGTCCGCTCCGAGGTCGAGGTCTCGGTCGTCGACAACGCCATCCACGTCAAGGCAAAGGACGGGACCCGCGAGTCGAACATGGTCCAGGGCACCACTTGGTCGCTGCTGAACGGCATGCTCACTGGCGTGACGCAGGGCTACGAGAAGAAGCTCGAGATCAACGGCGTCGGTTACC
Organism: Planctomycetota bacterium; assembly: GCA_041178545.1. GTDB lineage: Bacteria > Planctomycetota > UBA1135 > UBA1135 > UBA2386 > JBEATZ01. The sequence continues at coordinate 22,692 of JBEGVB010000032.1, read as the reverse complement.
AGGCCACGCTGGCGGGCAAGAAGATCCAGCTGGCGCTGGGCTTCAGCAAGCAGGTCGTCTTCGAGGTCCCGTCCACGGTGACCGTGGACGTCCCCAATCCCACGACCATCATCGTGAAGGGCTGCGACAAGCAGCAGGTCGGACTGGTTGCAGCTGCCATTCGCAAGCTGCGCAAGCCTGAGCCCTACAAGGGCAAGGGCATCAAGTACAGCACGGAAGTCGTGCGTCGCAAGGCTGGCAAGGCGTTCGCTTCCGGCGGCGCGGCCTGATCCCAGAGCATTCGAGGACGGTTTCGATGACCACCAACAAGATCCACCTGCGCCGAGCTGGCAAGGCCCTGAGTGTGCGGACGCGTCTCCGCAGCGTCAGCGCCCGCCCGCGCCTCTCGGTCTTCCGCAGCCTCAAGAACATCTCCTGCCAGCTGATCGACGACTCGCGCGGCACGACCCTCGCCTCCGCCTCCTCGCTGGAGAAGGAGGTCAAGGGTGCCGTGTCCGGGCTCAAGAAGAGCCAGGTCGCCGAGAAGGTTGGCGCTCTGCTCGCCGAGCGTGCCAAGCGCGCCGGCATCACCAAGGTCGCCTTCGACCGCGGTGCCTACAAGTATCACGGCCGTGTGAAGGCGCTGGCGGATGCCGCTCGTGCCGGAGGCCTGGAGTTCTGACATGGCCAAGCCAAAGATTTCCCTGATCCCGATCGACCAGGCCCTGTCCACGGACGTCGTCGACGACATCGTGGCGATCACCCGTTCGTCGGCCGTGGTCAAGGGTGGCCGTCGCTTCTCCTTCAATGCCCTCTCGGTCGTGGGCAACAAGGACGGCCTCGTGGGCATCGGCTACGGCAAGGGCCGCGAGGTCCCCAACGCAGTCGAGAAGTCCGTCAAGGACGCCCGCAAGGGACTGATGCGCGTCAACCGCGTCGGCTCCACGATCCCGCACCAGGTCGACGGTGAGTACGGCGCCACGAAGGTGCGCCTGGTCCCCGCTGCGCCCGGTACCGGCATCATCGCCGGCAAGGCGGTCCGCAAGGTGCTCGAGCACGCCGGCATCTCGGACATCCTGACGAAGAACTACGGTTCCACCAACGCGATGAACGTCGTGAAGGCGACCATGGTCGCCCTCAGCAAGCTGCGGACCAAGGAAACCGTGTCGAGCCTGCGCGGAGTGAGCATCGAATGAACCTCGAGAAAGCCAAGTCCCTCGGCATCAAGTACACCAACCGCAAGCGGCTCGGCCGCGGCGTGGGTTCCGGCCTGGGCAAGACCTCGGGTCGCGGCCACAAGGGTGCGAAGGCGCGCTCCGGTTGGTCCCGCCGCATCGGCTGGGAAGGTGGTCAGATGCCCATCTACCGCCGCCTCCCCAAGGTCGGTTTCAACAACAAGAACTTCAAGAAGGTCTACACGGTCATCAACGTGGGTGACCTCGACAAGTTCGAGGCCGGTGCCACCGTCGACCTCCAGGCCGTGGTCTCCCGCGGTCTGGCCTCGAAGGAGAGCAAGTCCGACCTGTTCAAGGTGCTCGGCAACGGTGAGGTGACCAAGGCCCTGAAGATCAAGGCCGACGCGATCACCGGCCCGGCGCGCGAGAAGATCGAGAAGGCCGGCGGCAGCGTCGAGATCCTGCCCGCCGTGGTCCACCGCGAGAAGTTCGTCCGCAAGGACGGCACGAAGTCGACCAAGCGCTCCCCCAAGAAGTAATCCCGCCGCGCCATGAACTTCTCGATCGGCAGCCTGTTCCGCATCCCCGAGATCAGATCCAAGATCCTGATCACGTTGGGGCTGTTGCTCTGCTACCGCATCGGGTTCTTCATCCCCCTGCCCGGCGTCAACGTGGACCTCGTGCGCGAGGCCATGCAGAACCAGGGCGGCCTCGCCAAGGTCTTCGGCCTGATGAACGTGCTGACGGGCGGCAACCTGTCGAGCGCGACCATCTTCAGCCTCGGCGTGATGCCCTACATCTCGGCGAGCATCATCTTCAGCCTGCTGACGAAGGTGGTTCCCTCGCTGGAGAAGCTCGCCAAGGAAGGCCAGTCTGGGCAGCGCAAGATCAACCAGTACACGCGCATCGCGACGGTTGCCATCTGCCTGCTGCAGTCGACCTTCGTGATCTTCGGCCCCCTGTCCGGCGACAGCGGCAGCCGCATCCTGCACGACGGCGTGCAGAACTACTGGGGCCTCTACGTGATCGTGGTGATGGTGGCGCTGACCGCTGGCACCATGTTCATCATGTGGCTGGGTGAGCAGATCACCGAGCACGGCGTCGGCAACGGCGTCTCGATCATCATCATGGCCGGCATCATCTCCGGCCTGTACCCCTCGGTCGGCGTCTACCTCGAGAACGGGATGGACACGGCTGCTTGGCAGAGCCTGCTGCTGTTCCTCGGGGCCTGGATCCTCGCGGTGGTGGTGGTGGTCTTCATGACCAAGGCCCAACGCCGCATCCCGGTCCAGCAGGCCAAGCACACCCGCGGCCGCAGGGTCTACGGTGGCCAGCGGCACTTCCTGCCGCTCAAGGTCAACTCCGCGGGCGTGATGCCGATCATCTTCGGCTCCGCCCTGCTGCTGATCCCGACCGTGTTCGGGCAGGCAATCGGCTGGACCTGGCTGGAGGACAGCTTCGGCAACCAGCGCGGCTTCTGGTTCGTGTCCGTCTACACGGCCCTGATCTTCTTCTTCTCGTTCTTCTGGACGTCCATGATGTTCCAGCCGAATGAGATCGCCAACAACCTCAAGGAATCGGGTTCGTTCATCCCGGGCATCCGCCCTGGCAAGAACACTGCGAAGTTCCTCGAGGACACGATGGTCCGCATCACGCTGGCCGGTGCGGCATTCCTGTCGATCGTCGCGGTGCTGCCGTCCATCATCGGTACGGGTGCCGGTTCCACCGACCAGGTCCTCCTCTACTTCATGTCCGGCACCTCGATCCTGATCGTGGTGGGTGTGGCCCTCGACCTCGTCGAGAAGCTCAACTCCCTCCTGATCATGCGCAACTACGAGGGCTTCATGAAGGAGTCCACCAAGTCTGCGGGCGGCTGGGGCCGTCGTGGCAACTGACGCCATGAAGTCCAAGTCTGCACGCGCTGTGTTCCTCGGGGGGCCGGGTGCCGGAAAGGGCACCCAGGCCAAGAACCTCGCACAGGCGGGCGGCTACCTCCACATCTCCACCGGCGACATGCTGCGCAAGCATGTGACCGAAGGCACCGCCCTCGGCGCCAAGGCCAAGGGATTCATGGACCAGGGCAAACTGGTCCCGGACGACCTGATCGTCGCCATGGTGCAGGACCGGATCGGCAAGCCGGACTCCGCCGGCGGCTGGATCCTCGACGGGTTCCCCCGTACGCTTCCGCAGGCACAGGCCCTGGACCGCACGCTCGGTTCGGGTCCTGGGTCCGCCCTGACGCACGTGGTCTACTTCCGCATCGACGATGCGGTGCTGACGACGCGCCTCACCGGGCGGCGCACCTGCTCGCAGTGCGGAGCCATCTGGCACGTGGCCTTCAAGCCCACGAAGAAGGATGGCGCCTGCGACCTGTGCGGAGGCAACCTGACGCAGCGGGCCGACGACAAGCCCGAGGCAATCGCGAAGCGTCTGCAGGAGTTCCATGCCGTCACGGCGGGACCGCTCCGCAGCCACTACGCAGCGCAGAACATTCTGCGGGAGATCGATGCAGATCGGGCTCCCGAGGTCATTTACCAGGAGTTGGTCAAGCTGATGCAATGATGGCAGCAACGGAAGCAGCCGGCGGGAACCCGTCACCGAACAGGCGCGTGCGCGCGACCGTGGTGGCCGTACTTCCCAATGCGCTCTTCCGACTGCGGTTGGAGAACGGAACCGAACTCACGGGTCACGTCGGTGGGGAACTCCGCAAGGGGTTCACCAGGCTGGTGCCAGGCGACGTGGTGAGTGTGGAACCAAGCCCCTTCGATCCGGCGCGTGCCCGGATCTGCTGCGACTCCTGAAGCAGCACCGCAGCAATGATCGGCCGCCAGCAAGCGCAACTTGAACACGAACGAGAACCCCCAGAAAGCGATCCTCCCGTGAAGGTCAGAACCAGCGTCCGCCGTATCTGTGAGCACTGCAAGGTTGTCCGTCGCCAGGGCATCGTGCGTGTGATCTGCACCAACCCGCGCCACAAGCAGCGTCAGGGCAAGTGACCTAACCAAGGCAACCAGAGAAAACCATGCCCCGTCTCCTAGGTGTCGACATCCCCAACGAAAAGCGCATCGACATTGCGCTGACCTACCTCTATGGCGTTGGCCCGACCATGGCGAAGAAGATCCTCAAGGATCTCTCGATGCGCCCTGACGTCCGCGCCAAGGACCTGAAGGACGACGAGGTGGCTGCGCTCGCGAGCCACATCGAGAAGAACTACCCGGTGGAGGGTTCTCTGCGTCGCCAGCAGATGCAGAACATCAACCGCCTCAAGGACATCCAGTGCTACCGCGGCCTGCGTCACCGTCGTGGCCTCCCTGTGCGTGGCCAGCGCACGCGTTCGAACGCACGCGGCCGCAAGGGTCCGCGCAAGACCGTTGCCAACAAGAAGATCCTCAGGAAGTGACATGAGCTCGACCCCGAACCCGAACGCCGGCGCAGCCGAAGCGAAGAAGAAGAAGGTCCGCAAGAGCGTGGGCAAGGCCTACGCACGAGTGAAGGCCTCCTTCAACAACACGATCATCAGCATCACCGACAGCAACGGCCACGTCCTCGCATGGGACTCGGCCGGCACGATTGGCTACAAGGGCAGCCGCAAGAGCACGCCCTTTGCCGCCCAGCGCGCCGCCGAGAAGGTCGCCGAGAAGGTGAAGAAGATGGGCGTGCACGAGATCGAGGTGCTGGTGAAGGGCCCCGGCTCCGGCCGCGAGTCCGCCATCCGTGCCCTGGCATCCTCGGGCATCGAGGTCAAGTCGATCGAAGACGTGACGCCGCTGCCGCACAACGGCTGCCGTCCCCGCAAGCGCCGCCGCGTCTGATCCGGCGCGCTTCCCCGAACACCACCGAAACACTCCATCGCAATGGCTCGTATCACCAAGAACGTCTGCAAGCTCTGCCGCCGCGAGGGCATGAAGCTGTTCCTCAAGGGACAGCGCTGCTTCTCGGAAAAGTGCGCCGTCAACCGTCGTGACTATCCGCCGGGTCAGCACGTGCGCCCCAAGAAGGGCACCGACTACGGAGCCCAGCTGCGTGAGAAGCAGAAGGCCAAGCGCATCTACGGTGTGCTGGAGCGTCAGTTCCAGCACTACTTCAGCATGGCCAGCCGCCAGAAGGGCAACACCGGCGAGAACCTGTTGGTCCTGATGGAGCGCCGCCTCGACAACGTGGTCCTCAACCTGGGCCTCGCCCTGTCGCGCTTCGATGCGCGCCAGATGGTCGCCCACGGCCACGTCTTCGTGAACGGCAAGCGCTGTGACATCGCCAGCTACCTCGTCCGCCCCGGCGACGAGATCCAGGTGCGCGGCACGGACAAGATCAAGAAGCGCGCGACGGACGCGGTCGAGATGAACAAGGGTCAGTCGGTCCCCGGCTGGCTCGAGGCATCCCCCTCGGACCTCAAGGGCAGGGTTGTCCAGATGCCCAAGCGCGAAGACGTTCCCCATCCCATCAACGAGCAGCTCATCATCGAGCTCTGCTCGCGCTGATCGCCAACCAGGAGCTCCCTACCATGCGTATCCGCTGGCGTAACTTTGAACTCCCCTCGCAGGTCCGCCTCGAGAAGGAGTCCTCCACGAACTCCTACGGCAAGTTCGTCGTGGAGCCCTTTGAAAAGGGCTTTGGCACGACGATTGGCAACGGCCTGCGTCGCGTCCTGCTCTCGTCCATCGAGGGCACGGCCGTGACCTGGGTGCGCATCGACGGCGTGGTGCACGAGTACAGCACCATCCCCGGCGTGCTGGAGGACGTGACCCAGATCATCCTCAACATCAAGCAGCTGCGCATCAAGATGCACACCGATGCGCCCACCACGCTGCGCATCGACGTCAGCAAGAAGGGCGAGGTCCTCGCCTCGGCCATCGAGGGTGACCACAACATCGAGGTCGCCAACCCCGACCTGAAGATCTGCACCCTGACGGACGACGTCCGGTTCTACTGCGAGATGCAGGTTCGCAAGGGCCGTGGCTACGTCACCGCCGACGAGAACGTGTCGGAAGACCTCGAGGTCGGCACCATCCCGGTGGACTCGATCTTCAGCCCGGTCAACCGCGTCCGCTACACGATCGAGAACACGCGCGTTGGCAAGTCCACGGACTACGACCGCCTGGTGCTCGAGGTGTGGACCGACGGCACCGTCAACCCGGAGATGGCCCTCGTCGAGGCCAGCAAGATCTACCGCAAGCACCTCAACCCGTTCGTCCAGTACTTCGAGTTGAAGGACGACCTCGCGGTGGAGGGTGGTGTGCTCGCGCCCGAGGGTGACGAGTCCGCCAAGCGCAAGGAGATGGTCGAGTTGCTCAACCGCAACGTCGACATGCTCGAGCTGTCCGTGCGTTCCAAGAACTGCCTGGATGCCGAGAACATCACCACGCTGCGCGACCTGGTCGCGCTCAGCGAGCCGGAGATCCTCAAGGTCCGCAACTTCGGCAAGACCTCCCTCAAGGAGGTCAAGAGCAAGCTTCAGGCCCTGGGTCTCACCCTCGGCATGAAGGTCGAAGAGTTCAAGTAAGGCAAAGACAGTCAGCAAGGTTCAAGGTCAGCAGTCATGAGACACAACGTCGCAGGCAAGCGTATGCAGCGGAACACGGCCCACCGGGCTGCGTTGCGCCGCAACTTCACCGTCTCGTTGATCCAGCACGAGCGCGTGGAGACCACCTTGGCGAAGGCCAAGGCGCTGCGTCCCTTCGTGGAGAAGATGATCACCCTGGGCAAGAAGAAGGACCTGCACCGCGTCCGCCGTGCGATCTCCTTCCTGCAGGACAAGGACGCCGTGAAGAAGCTCTTCGACGTCCTCGGCCCGCGCTATGCCACCCGTCCGGGTGGCTACACCCGCATCATGCGCCTGCCCGGCTACCGGGTGGGTGACGGTGGCACCAAGGCGATCCTCGAACTGGTGGACAACACGGTCCTCGAGACCAAGCGCAAGGTGCGCGAGGCCGACACCGTTGCTGCCGGCGCCAAGGGCTGACCGAGCCCCACGGCTCACGGAGCCCTGAGTCCCCCGGGTCCTCGGCTCCGTCGGTCACGACCGCGGTCCTGCACGAGCTGTGCATGGCCGCGGTTTCGTTTTGTGGCGGCGGCTCCCGAGCCCTGGGTGCTCAGCGCGGCAGTACGGTCACAGCCGCGTGAAGGACATGTTGGCGGGGCCCACGACCATGGCCAGCTCGTCGAGCAGGTCGTCGCTCACCTTGATGCCGGCCTCGGTCCGCAGGCGGGTGAGCTGGTCCTCCTCGAGCACGTCGAGGTGCAACTGCTGGTTGCCGCGGTACCGATCCACGATCGCGAAGATGCGGTCCAGCACGGCAGGGGTCGTGAGAATGCCCTCGAGGTGCAGGACGAGGCCGGCGACCTCGCGGCGAACGGTTTCGGTGGCGGGTTCGATCTGGCTGCAGAGCAGCGCCTTCTCTTCCGAGTTTGCGTCGATCTTGCCCTCGAGGAAGATGATCGCGTCGTCGACGATCCGGTCCTTCACCTGCGCGTAGGTGCGCGCGAAGACGGTGACGGGCACGCTGCCCTCCAGGTCCTCCAGCACGAATCGAGCCATCTTCTGGCCGGCGTTCTTGCCCTGCTTGATCTGGAGCACGCGCACGGAGCTGATCATCCCCGCGATGCGCAGGGTGGAGCCCGGGGCCATGTCCTTGAGCATGCCGGTGGAGGTGCCCGCGATGCGTCGCAGGAAGTTGCCGCGTTTCTCGAACGGGTGCCCGGACAGGTAGAAACCCAGCGCAGCCTTCTCGTTCGCGAGCAGCTCGCGGTCGTTCCACTCGGCGCCTGGCGCCCGCTGCTCTGTTGCGACAGCGGTTGCCGAGGTGCCTGACGAAGGCGGTGCGGCGAACAGCAGCTTCTGGCCGCGCCGTCGGTCCTCGCGCGTCACGGCGGAGCTGCGCATGGCGGACTCGATGGAGTCCATCGTCGCCTTGCGCGACCTGCCGAGTCCGTCGAAGGCGCCTGCCATCGCAAGGGCCTCGAGCGCAGTCTTGTTGAGGAGAGTGCTGTCGAGCCGCTCGCAGAGGTTCTCCAGCGAGTCGTAGGTCCCGTTGCGCTGTCGGTCCTCGGCGAGGAGTGCGGCTGCGCGCGTGCCGATGCCCTTCACGGCACCCAGTCCGTAGCGGATCGCGCCGTGCTCGACGTTGAAGTAGGCGGCAGAGTGGTTGACGTGGGGGGGCAGCAACCGGATGCCGCTGCGCCGGGTGTCGTCGACGAACTCCTTGATCTTGTCGCTGTTGCCCGACTCGACCGTCATGTTCGCGGCCGTGAACTCCAGCGGGTAGTGGGCCTTGAGCCAGGCGGTCTGGTAGGTGAGCAGCGCGTAGGCCGTGGAGTGCGACTTGTTGAAGCCGTAGCCCGCGAAGTACTCCATCGTCTCGAACAGCTGGCGGGCGAACTTCTCGTCGTAGCCCTGCGCCCTTGCTCCCTGGACGAACTGCTCCTTGAACTTGGCCATCACCTCGGGCTTCTTCTTGCCCATGGCCTTGCGCAGGTTGTCGGCGTCCGCCATCGAGAAGGCGCCCACGACGTTGGCGATCTGCATCACCTGTTCCTGGTACACAATGACGCCGTAGGTGGCCTCGAGCAGCGGACGCAGCGACTCGTGCTCGTAGACCACCTCTTCCTGCCCGTGCTTGCGGCGCACGAACATGTCCACCATGCCCGATCCGAGGGGGCCTGGTCGGTAGAGGGCGAGCACTGCGATCACGTCCTCGAACGTGTCGGGCTTGAGCCGGGTCAGCAACTCGCGCATGCCGCTCGACTCCAGCTGGAAGATGCCCTGCGTCTCGCCGCGGGTCATGATCGCGTAGGTGGGTGCGTCGTCCAGCGGCAGCTTGCCCAGGTCGACCTCGGTGCCGTGCACCTCCTTCACGAGGCGGACCGCCTCCTGCAGGATCGTGAGCGTCTTGAGCCCGAGGAAGTCCATCTTCAGGAGACCCACCTCCTCCAGCTCCGTCATCTGCCACTGCGTGGTCACGTCCTCGCCGTTCTTGGAGAGCGGCACGTACTCCACCAGCGGCTTGTCCGCGATGACCACGCCGGCAGCGTGGATCGAGGAGTGGCGGGCAAGACCCTCCAGGTTGAGGCTGAGGTCGAAGAGGCGCTTGTGCTGCTGCGAGGACTCCCGCAGCTGCTTCAGCTCCGGATCCGACTCCAGTGCGGCCTTGAGCGATGCGCCGGGACCCTGCGGCACCTTCTTGCACAGCTTGTCGACCTCGCCCAGGTCCATGTCGAGGACGCGGCCCACGTCGCGCAACACGCCACGGCTCGCCATCGTGCCGAAGGTGATGATCTGGCAGACGCAGTCGTTGCCGTACTTCTCTCGGACGTAGCGGATGACCTCGTCGCGGCGGTTGCCGCAGAAGTCGATGTCGATGTCGGGCATCGACACACGGCCCGGGTTGAGGAACCGCTCGAACAGCAGGTTGTAGCGCAGCGGGTCGACGTCGGTGATCTGCAGGGCGTAGGCGACGATCGACCCAGCGGCGGATCCGCGGCCCGGTCCCACCGGGATCCCCATCGACTTCGCCTTGAGGATGAAGTCCTGCACGATGAGGAAGTAGCTCACGAACCCGAGCTTGCGGATGACCCCGATCTCGTACTCCAGGCGCTTGGCGACCTCTTCGGTGAGCGTGCCGTAGCGCAGGATCGCGCCCTCGCGGCACCTTCGTGCGAAGTGGTCGTCAGGGCTCTCGCCCGTGTCGGGCTGGAACACCGGTACGTGGTAGACGCCGAACTCCATCGCGACACTGCAACGGTTGGCGATGGCGACGGTCTGGTGCAGCACGTCCTCCCAGCCGGCGAAGGCGCGCGCCATCTCGGCGCGGGTACGGAGGTGTAGCTCGCGCGATCCCATGCGCTGGCGGTCCTGGTCCGCAACCGACTTGCCGTTGCGGATGCACAGTGCGATGTCCTGCGCCAGCCAGTGCTCCGGCTTGAGGTAGTGGACGTCGTTGGTGGCCACGCACGCGAGGCCGAGTTCCTGCCCTATGCGCTTGAGCCCTGCCGTCGCCCGGCGCTGGGGCTCGTAGCCGGTCTCCGCCACCTCGAGGAAGAAGTTGTCCTTGCCGAGCATCTCGCGCAGGCGCGCGGCCGCCGCCATGGCCCCGCGTCCGTCGTTCTTGAGGATCGCGGAGGCCACCTCGCCACTCGTGGAACCGCTCAGCGCGATGATTCCCTTGCAGTGTCCGGCCAGCAGCTCGAGGTCGATGCGGGGCCGGTAGCTGAAGCCCTCGAGCCAGGACCTGGACGAGAGCAACCTGAGGTTGTCCCAGCCCTCCTGTGTCTCCGCGAGGAGCGTGAGGTCGTGGCTGGGGTTCTCGGCGCTCGTCGTCTCGCGCATCGACTTGCCGGCGACGTAGGCCGTCAGGCCGAGGACCGGGCGCAGCCCCTTCTCCTTGCACGCCTTGTAGAACTCGACCGCACCGAAGAGGTTGCCGTTGTCGGTCAGTGCCAGCGCCTTCTGTCCGTCTGCCGCCGCCGCCGCAACCATGTCACCCACGTCCGCCGTGGCCGTGAGCAGGCTGTAGTGCGAACGGGTTCGCAGGTGGACGAAGTCTGGCGCCTCCGACATGACGCCCAACTATGCACGACCGGCTGCCGTCGGCAACGGGAGTGGGGCCGATGGCGGCGTGATTCCGCCAGCAGTGCCTGCGTCAGTTCGCAGCCGCGGACTGGACGCCGCCGGGGATGACGCCGCACATGCGACCTGCGACCGCAAAGCGCTCCAGCACCTGCTGGATCTGCTCCTCGGTGTGCGAGGCCATGAACGACGTGCGGATCAGGTCCATTCCCGCGGGCACCGCCGGTGCGGTCACGGCGTTGGTGAACACGCCGCACTCGAACAGCGTCTTCCAGAGCCGCATCATCTTCTCCTGGTGGCCGATGATGACGGGCACGATGGGGCTGTCCTCGTTGCCGGCCACGCAGTAGCCCAGCTGGGCCAGTCCCGTGCGCACGCGGTGGGCGGTCTGCAGCACCTTGGTGCGCATGTGGGCCTCGGTCTCGATGATGTCGAGCGAGGCGAGTGCGGCGGCTGCCTGCGCCGGCGTGATCGACGCCGAGAAGATCAGCGGCCTGGCATTGTGCTTCATGTAGTGGATCACCTGCTCGGGCCCCGCCATGAAGCCACCAAGGCTGGCAAAGCTCTTGGAGAAGGTGCCCATCTGGATGTCCACGTCGTCGAGCACGCCCAGGTGCTCGGCAGCGCCGCGGCCACCGGCTCCGAGCACGCCGATGCTGTGCGCCTCGTCGACCATGATGCGGGCGCCGTACTGCTTCGACAGGGCACAGATCTCGCGCAGGGGGGCGAGGTCACCCATCATGGAGTAGAGGCCGTCGACCACCACGAGGATGCCGCGGCCCTGCTCGGCGGCGCGCTTGAGCTGCGCCTCGAGGTCGGCCATGTCGTTGTGCCGGAACTTGCGGACCTCTGCGAAGCTGAGCCTGCAGCCGTCGATGATCGAGGCGTGGTTCTCCCGGTCGCACAGGATCACGTCGTCCTTGCCGCAGATCGACGAGATCGCGCCCAGGTTGGTCTGGAACCCGGTGGAGAACACCAGCGCGGCTTCCTTGCCCATGAACTTGGCGAGGCGGCGCTCCAACTCGACGTGGAGCTCGAGGGTGCCGTTGAGGAACCGCGAGCCGGAGCACGAGGTGCCGTACTGCATCACGGCGTCGGCCGCGGCCTTGAGCACCTTGGGGTGGTGGGTCAGGCCGAGGTAGTTGTTCGACCCGATCATGATCAGGCGACGGCCTTGGTACTCGACTTCCGTGCCCTCGCTCCCGTGCAGCGGGATGAAGTACGGGTAGACCCCCTTGGCCATCAGATCCTTGGCCCGGGTGAAGTTCTCACACTTCTGGAAGATGTCCAAAGTCGGTCGAGTCGAGGTCATCGGAGCCGTGCAGCAGTGGCAAAGCCCGCGCGGATCGGGTGGCGGGCATGGTAGAGTCGAACGGAGGGCCTGACAAAGAGATTGTCCCAGACGTGCCGGTCGACCGCAGGAACTGTTCCCCAGTCGTGATCACGGGCGCCACCGGCCTGCTCGGCGGCGCGCTCGTCCGGCAGCTGCTCGGCGCGGGCTTGCCCGCGGACCGGCTGCGCTGTCTGGTCCGCGACGCAGAACGGGCGAAGCGCGCGGGAATTCCACCGGAATCGGCGGTCCAAGGCTCCCTCGAGGACGAGGCCTCGCTGCAGCGCCTCGTCGAGGGTGCCCACGTGGTGTTCCACCTGGCGGCAGCCTTGAAGGCGCGCAGTCGCGCCGAGTTCGACGCCGTCAATGCGCGCGGCACCGAGAGCCTCGTTGGTGCCATGCGGCGCCGCGCGCCCGGTGCCAGGATCGTGCTCGTCTCCTCGCTCGCGGCTGCAGGGCCCTCCACCGACGGCTCGGTCAGCGCACGGCCACCACAGGAGTGCCGGCCGGTGTCCCACTACGGCGAGAGCAAGCGGCATGGCGAACTCGCCCTGCTCGCGCACCGCGACCTGCCCTGGACCATCGTCCGGCCGCCGGTGGTCTACGGTGCGGGCGACGGGGCCACCAGGTTGCTGTTCCAGCAGGCGCGGGCGTGGATCACCTTCGTGCCACGTTCCGACACCCCGCTCTCCATCGTGCACGTGGACGACGTGGCACGCGCCCTGGCGGCCACCGTGGACGATGCCGCTCGTGGCGCGATCCTGCCACTCGACGGCCCGCAGCGCACCACGACCCACGGCATGCTGCGTGCGTTCGCGGCGGCGTGCAACCGCAGCGCCCGCCTCGTCCCGGTGCCGCTGGCGTTGGCCGCGGCTGCTGCGCATGTCGTCGAAATCGGGGCCGGACTCCTCGGCAGGACGAGCTTCTTCAACCGTGACAAGGTCCGCGAGGTCGCAGCGCCCGGCTGGGTCGCCGACGGTTCCCACATCCGTGGCTTGCTGGGCTTCTCCCCCCGGATCGAACTCGCCGAGGGTCTGCGCAGCGTGGCCCGGAGCGAGGGGATGGTCGCGGGCTGAGGACCGGCTGCCGCCGCAGGGTCACTTCAGCAGGTGCATCAGCAGTGCCTTCTGCACGTGCACGCGGTTCGCTGCCTGCTCGTAGATCACCGAGCGCGGTCCGTCGAGCACCTCGTCGGTGGCCACCACGTTGCGTCGCACGGGCAGCGGGTGCATCAGCAGCGCGTTGGCGGTGGTCGCCATCAGCTGCGAGTCGACGCGCCAGCTCTGCAGCGAGCGCTTGAGCATTGCCTCGCGCTCGGGGTCCTGCCAGTGCTTGGTGGAGCCCCACGAGCGTGCGTAGAGGACCTCTGCGCCCTTGCTGGCCAGGGCGAGGTCGTTGACCACCTCGACCTTGCCGCCGTTCTCCGAGGCCATCCCGCGGGCGCGCACGAGCACCTGGTCGTCCACCTCGAAGCCGAGCGGGTGCGCCAGCGTGACCTGCATGCCCATCATGGCCGCGAGCGTGAGCACGCTGTGCGTCGTGCCCAACGACTTCGGCTCGGGGTGGTTGCACCACGCGAGGGTGAGCTTCCTGCCCTTCAGGTTGACGAGGTTCTCGCGCATCGTCATCACGTCTGCGACGGCTTGGCACGGGTGCTCGAAGCAGGTCTCCAGGTTGATCACCGGCACCGAGGCGTGCTTGGCGTAGCTGCGCAGCAGCAGTTCCTGCCGGTCGCGTTCCCAGGTGCCGACGCGGCTCACGTGGCGGATGCCCAGCGCGTCGACGTAGCGCGAGAGCGTGCGCGCTGCATCCTTGACGTGCTCCTCCGCCGTGCCGTCCATCACGGCCTGTTCCTTGGGCTCGAGCTCGTAGAGGTCGCCCGACCCGAGGTTGATGCAGTGCCCTCCGAGCTGGACCATGGCCACCTCGAACGACACACGCGTCCTGAGGCTGGGGTCGAAGAAGAGCTGGCCCAGCGTCTTCCCCGCCAGCACCTGACCGCCTCGCTTGTCCTTCACGCGTGCAGCGAGTTCGAGGACATCGTCCAGTTCCTTCCGGTTGAGATCCGCCGCCGAGATGAGATCGCGCTTGCTCACGGTTCGTGCTTTCGCAAGAGTTCGACGGATCCTAGATGAGCGCAGTGGACCCCACAAGCTCGGACGACACGCGTTGGCTCGAACGCTGCATCGCGCTCGCGCAGCAAGCCGCAGCGCGCGGCGAGGTCCCGGTGGGTGCCGTGGTGGTCGTCGGCGGCAAGGTGGTCGGTGAGGGATCCAACCGCGTCGAGGAACTGCGGTCCCCGCTCGCGCACGCGGAGATGGAGGCGCTGCAGCAGGCACTCGCCTCGGTGGGGGACAAGCGGCTCCCGGAAGCCACGCTCTACTGCTCGCTCGAGCCTTGCTTCCTGTGTGCAGGTGCCATCCTCCACGTGCGCGCGAAACGCGTCGTGTTCGCCGCTCGCGACCCCAAGTTCGGAGCCTGCCGCTCGCTCGCCAACGTGCTCGAGGACCCGCGTCTCAACCACCGGTGCGAGGTGGTGGAGGGAGAACTCGCCGATGCCAGCGCTGCGATGCTGCGCGCCTTCTTCCTTGCCAGGCGCTGAGCTGCGCGCGCCAGATCCCGGTTGCAATGCGGATCCCGGGTCGGCAACATCCTCGCTCCCATTTGCACGGCCTTCCCCGAGGCCGTTCCTCGCGGAGAGGTGCCAGAGCGGCTGAATGGGCTGGTTTCGAAAACCAGTTGCGGCGCAAGCTGCACGGGGGTTCGAATCCCCCCCTCTCCGCCACTTCACCTCCCGCGGTGCCCGCGGGTCCTTCCCGGAAACGGGGCGCACGCGGGGCAGCCTGCAACTCCGAGTCGGGCTTCCGGGGCTGGTGACCGACCGCAAGGCGGGCTGCGCGAGGCACGCAGCACCCGATGCGAGAGGCCCGCATGGCACGCTGCCCCCAACGGATTCGGCCCCCTACGGACTCGGCCACCTGAAGTGGGACCCGCCAGGCACCCCGGACACAGGAAGCTGCACGCTTATGGCTGCTCCCTTCCGGGCCTGACCAGGTTCACGCCGCTCCCTTGCCCGGGACCCGGCAGACCCCACTTCGGGGGGCCGAGGCGCGGCGCAACCGGCGCTGGCCGGTCGCACAGGGGTTCTGATGCCCTCGACGGTGGGGAAAACTGGCGGAGAGGGGGGGATTCGAACCCCCGACGAGCTTTTGGCCCGTACTCGCTTTCCAAGCGAGCTCCTTAAGCCTCTCGGTCACCTCTCCGCAGCACTCCGACACGTCGGGCCCGGATCGGCGGCTGCAAGGCCTCCGCGCCGGGTTTGGCAGGGGAACTTCTTAGCGCCTGCCCGCCGGTGCCGCAACCGCTCGCTGGGCGAACCCCTCTCTTCCGTCCATGCCGTGGATCGTCGATGCTGTGTCCATGGCCGAGACGCAGGGCAAGAGCACCCCGTACCAGGTGGTGGCGCGGCGATTCCGGCCCAAGGCCTTCGAGGAGGTCGTGGGCCAGGACGCGATCCTGCAGTCGCTCAAGCGGGCGCTGTCCAGCAAGCGTGTCCCGCATGCCTTCGTCTTCTCCGGCAGCCGTGGCGTGGGCAAGACCACCACGGCGCGCATCCTCGCCCGTTGCCTGAACTGCAAACAGGGCCCGACCCCGGAGCCGTGCGGCAAGTGCCCGCAGTGCGTGGCCATCCTCGACGGCTCCAATGCCGACGTGATCGAGATCGATGCCGCCACCCACAACGGCGTCGACGACATCCGGGCCATGCGGGAGCGCGTCGGCTTCGCCTCGCTGGGGTCGCGCTACAAGGTGTACATCCTCGACGAGGCACACATGCTCTCGAAGGGGGCGTGGAACGCGTTCCTCAAGACGCTGGAGGAGCCGCCGCCCGGCGTGGTGTTCGTGCTGGCCACCACGGAACTCGAGAAGATCCCCGAGACCATCCGCTCCCGTTGCCAGGTGCTCATGTTCCGTCGCGTCGGCGACAGCGACATCGTGCACCGGCTCGGCATGATCGCACAGCGGGAGGGCGTCACGTTGCCCGAGGACGTGCTGTCCGAGATCGCGCTGCAGAGCCGCGGCGGCATGCGCGACGCCGAGACGACGCTCGAACGTGTGCTGCCCGTTGCACGCGAGGCCGGCGCCGCATTCGACCTCGCGGCCTACCGTGCGCTGGTGAACCGGGTCGGCACGGACCGTGCCATCGAGGTGGCACTTGCACTTGCTGCCGGCGACGCCGCGCCCGGGCTCCAGTTCGCGGCCGAGTTGCGGCGTTCGGGCATCGACGAGCGCGAGGCCCTCGGCGAGCTGGTCGACGTCTTGCGTCAGGCCCTGCTGCTGCACATCGGTGGCAAGGACACCGAGCTGGTCGTGGCGAGCGGCTCGATCCGCGAACAGCTGCAGCGCCTCACGGCAGCCGCATCGACGCACCAGGTGGAGGCGATGATCCAGGCCGGCGTCCTGGGTCGTCAGCGCATGCGCGAGCTGGACGACCGTGCCGTCCTGTTCGACCTCACCATGGTGAGGATGTCCCAGGCGGGCCAGCTTCCCGCCCTCGCCGACCTGCTCGCTGAGCTGCGCGCGGGAGCACCGGCAGCGGTGCCAGCCGCGCGTTCCGGGGCACCCGGCACCGCACCTGGGCCCACGGCGCACGTCCAACGGCCGACCGCAGTCGTGGCGACCGGGGCCGCTGGGGACCTCCGGTCCCGCGTGCTCGCACGGCTGCAGGACAAGCCGCCGCTCCAGCTCACGGTGGAGAAGTGTCGCATCGACGGTCCGGACGCTTCTGGGCGCATCGTCGTGAGGCTGCAGACCGACATGCCACTGCACCGGGGCCGGCTCGAGTCGCCCGTCGTCCAGCAGCAACTCGGTGCCCTGCTGGTCGAGCTCAGCGGTGCCGCAGGCCCGGTCGAGTACCAGTTCCAGACCGCCCAACACGGCGCATCGAGGCCCGAAGGCGGCGCGACCCCGGCCCCGGTGCCCAACCGTCCCGCGAGCGCTGCAGTGCAGCGGACCATGCAGCGCTTCGGTGGTCGCGTGGTGGCAGTGAACCCCGACGACGCGATCCGCCCTTCGCAGCCTGCTGCGGAACGCACGGGTGAGTCGGCACCCGAGTCGACCCCTGACCCCGACAACGGCTGAGCGCCCAAGCGAGAGACAAACCCATGGTGACTGGATTCGGCGACATGCAGGGCCTGCTCCGGCAGGCACAGGACATGCAGCGCAAGCTGCAGGACGTCCAGCGTTCCCTCGGTGAGCAGACGGTCGAGGGCTCGGCAGGCGGCGGTGCCGTCAAGGTCGTGGTGAGCGGCAACCAGGACGTGGTCTCGGTCAAGATCCTGCCGGCAGCAGTGGACCCGACGGACGTCGAGACCCTCGAGGCCCTCGTTGCAGGCGCTCTCAAGCAGGCCATGCAGGCCGCGCGCCAGCTGCGCGAGCGCGAGATGCAGAAGGTGACCGGAGGCCTCAACCTGCCCGGCATGGGGTTCTGAGCCCGAGTGCCGCATGAGTGTCCGTGACCGCACGATCGAGGAACTGCTGGAGCGGCTCGGCCGCCTGCCGGGCATCGGTCCCAAGACCGCGGAGCGGCTCGCTTACCACCTGCTGACCATCGAACAGGCAGAGGCACTCGGCCTCGCCCGCGCGATCGAGGCCGCACGTGCAGCCGTGAAGGCATGCAGCCGCTGCCACCAGCTGGATGCCACGGACCCGTGCCGGGTCTGTGCGGACCCGGCGCGCGACCAGGGGCTCGTGCTGGTCGTCGAGGACCCGAGAGAGGTTGCGCGGTTCGAGCAGGTCGGTTGGAAAGGGCTCTACCACGTGCTGCAGGGCCGCATCTCGCAGGTGGAGGGCATCGCGCCCGAGGACCTCACCATGGGTTCCTTGCTGCGACGGGTCACTCGCGACAAGCCGCGCGAGGTCTGCCTCGCCACCAACCCGGACCTCGAGGGCGAGGGGACTGCTCGCGTGCTCGCGGAGAAACTGCTGCCGCTCGGGGTCACCGTCACGCGCCTTGCGCGCGGGTTGCCTGCAGGTGCCTCGATCACCCAGGTCAGCAGTTCGATCCTGGCTGATGCGCTGGAGGGCCGGCGCAACCTGGGCAAGGCGTGACCGAACCGCTGCCCATCGACCCGCTGCTGCTTTCCGTGTGCACCGAACTGTCGCGTGCGGGAGTGCTGCTGCTGATGGCCCCGCCCGGTTCGGGCAAGACCACGCGCGTGCCGCCTGCCCTGCTCCAATCCGTGCAGGGCGAGATCGTCGTGCTCGAGCCGCGCAGGCTCGCGGCACGCGCTGCTGCAGCTCGAGTTGCCGAGGAACTGGGGGTGCAGGTCGGATCGCTGGTCGGCTACCAGGTGCGCGGCGAGCGAGCGGTGTCCCGTGCCACGCGCATCCGGTTCGTCACCGAGGGGGTCCTCGTCCGGCAGGTCGTCGACGACCCCTTCCTCGAGGGGGTGGGTGCCGTCCTGCTCGACGAGTTCCACGAGCGTCACCTCGAGGGCGACCTGGCTCTGGCCATGTTGCGCGAGGCGCGCGAGACCGTGCGGCCCGACCTCAGGCTCTGCGTGATGAGTGCAACGCTGGACCCGTCGCGGTTGCGAGCCTTCCTGCCGGGGTGCGCCGAGCTGGTGGCCGAGGGACGGCTCCACCCGGTCGAGGTGCGCCACGAGCCGAGGCGGGACGACGGGGAACTCGAGGTGCGGGTGCGAGCCGCGGTCGAGCAGGCGCTTGCCGGGACCACGGGCGACGTGCTCGTGTTCCTGCCCGGTGTCGGGGAGATCCAGCGGTGTGCCGACGCGCTCCACAACGTTGCACGGCGTCACGGCCTCGCAGTGCTGCCGCTCCACGGCAGGCTCGACCTCGCGGCACAGCAGGAGGCCGTTCGTCCGGGGCGCAGTCGCAAGGTCGTCCTCTCCACCAACGTGGCCGAGAGCTCGCTCACCATCCCCGGGGTCACTGCCGTCGTGGACACGGGGCTCGAGCGCCAGCTGCGCCACGACCGTGGACGTGGCGTGGACGTGCTCGCACTCGAGCGCATCAGCCTTGCCTCTGCAACCCAGCGTGCAGGCCGCGCGGGCCGCACCGGGCCGGGTACCTGCATCCGCCTCTGGACTGCGGGTGAGGAGCGCGGCATGCAGGCGCGTGGTGCACCGGATGTCGAGCGGCTCGACCTCGCAGGGCCACTCCTCCTCGTGCGTGCGTTCAGCGGCAGGGATCCGCGCCAGTTCGCGTGGTTCGAGCGGCCGCCTGCCGACGCCCTCGCGAGTGCAGACGAGTTGCTGCACGAGCTCGGGGCCGTCGAACCGGGCACGGGGGCACTCACGGCCGTGGGGCGCCAGATGCTCGCGCTGCCCGTCCACCCGCGACTTGCGCGGGCCATGATCGAGGGACGTCGTCGCAACTGTGCCCTCGCCACGGCCACTGCCGTTGCACTCGTGTCGGACGCGGAGAACCTTGGACGCGGGCCCGGCGTGGACATCCAACTCGCGGTCCACGCGTTCCTCCAGGCGGAGGAACGCGGGTTCCCGGCCGGTGCCCTTGCCGAGTTGGGAATGCAGCCATGGGCGGCGCGCAACCTCGCGCGGACCCGTGACCGCATCCTCGGCGGTGCTCCTCACGGCAGCACGGACGACGATGCAGCCCTCGCAAAGTGCCTGCTTGCCGGCTACCCGGACCGCGTGGCCGTGCGCGCTGCGCGCGATGCACGTGAGGCCACCATGGTGGGTGGGCGAGGCGTGATGCTGCCACCGGCGGCGGACGGACACGACCTGGTGCTCGCACTCAGGCTCATGGAGACCGGCAGGCAGAGCCGTTCGATGGTGGGGGTCACCTGTGCCCTCGAGGAATCGTGGCTCGCGGAGGTCGAGCCAAGCGCTGTTCGTACCGTCGTCGAGGCCCAGCTCGACGAGCAGGCGGGCAGGGTCGTGGGCCTGAGACAGCTGCGCTACCGCGACCTGCCGCTGCGGAGCGCGCGCGGAGGCGAGGTCCAGCCCGAGGCCGCTGTTGCCGCGCTCCTGCCGTTGCTTGCTGCGAACCCGTGGAAGTGGCTCGGTGAGCAGAAGGACCTGCAACGGCTCCTCGCCAGGGCGGCATGGCTACGGGCGCGCGTGCCGGACCTCGGACTGCCGGTGTGGGACGATGCAGCAGTTGCGGCAGCTGCCTCACAGTTGCTCGCGGGTTCCTCGGACCTGCGCGTCCTCCGCGATGCCGACGTGGGCCAGCTGCTCCTCGGAGGGCTCGAGCCACAGCAGCGGCAGGCGCTCGCGCGGCAGGCACCGGACCGCATCGAGTTGCCTTCCGAGCGCCATGCCCTCATCGACTATGCGGCAGAGGCAGGGCCCAGTGTCAGCGCCCGCCTCCAGGAGTTCTTCGGAGTGCGTTCGGTCCCTGCGCTTGCCGGTGGGAGGGTGCCCGTCGTGCTGGAGCTGCTTGCCCCGAACCACCGGCCAGTCCAGGTCACCACCGACCTTGCCAGCTTCTGGGCCAACGTCTACCCGCAGGTGCGCCGCGAACTCGCGCGCAAGTACCCTCGCCACTCGTGGCCCGAGGACCCGCTCGCGGCGGCTCCCCAGGCACGGCCG
Source organism: Planctomycetota bacterium (assembly GCA_041178545.1). Taxonomy (GTDB): domain Bacteria; phylum Planctomycetota; class UBA1135; order UBA1135; family UBA2386; genus JBEATZ01. Next base: position 2,070 of record JBEGVB010000032.1, on the reverse strand, counting down.
GCCCCTCGCCGTCGGTCCTGAAACGAGACCGGCCGCTGCCGGGGCAGGACTTCGCCTGCCTCCTTCGACGAAAACGAGGACGTCATGTCCATCGACTTCCGTCAGACCCAGCAGATGGGTCTGCGTCAGCTCATGCTGCCGCAGATGCTGCAGTCGATGGCCATCCTGCAGATGCCGCTCCCGCAGCTGCTGGAGCACATCGAGCAGCAGGTCGAGTCGAACGAGGTGATCGAGTGCGACCGCAGGCAGTCTGGGCCAGCCCTGTCCCAGTTCCTCCAACAGTCCTCGCCCAGGGGTGACCGGGAGACACCGCGCCGGAAGGAACAACTGATGCAGCAGGTGGCAGCTCCTGCCACGGCACTCGAGGACCGTGTCCGGGCACAGCTCGCGTGGCTCGGCACCGAGCTCGAGCTCTCGCGTGCCGTGGCGTGGCTCCTGCAACAACTGGACGGAAGTGGACTCCTGCCCGAGCTCCCGTTGGCCAAGGCTGCCGAGCAGGGCATCCGTGAGGAGTTGTTGAGGGAGGCCCTCGCACTGTTGCAGCGTCTCGAGCCACGTGGTCTTGGTGCTGCCACCGTCTTCGATGCGATGTTGCTCCAGCTGGAGGGTGACCCGGACCGGGAGGACATCGCCAGGCTCATCGGCAACCATCTCGAGGACCTCGCCCGCAACCGGCTCCCCGACGTGGCCGAGGCCATGGGCCTCACCGTCGAGGCGGTGCGCGAACTGCTCGAACGCATGCGCTCGCTCGAGACGCGTCCTGCTGCGCCGCTCCAAGGTGTCGGCGAGCCGCCCATGCACGCGGATGCGCGCGTCTGGCTGGAGGACGGAGAGGTCGTCGTCGCCCTCGCGGACGAGGTCATCCCCCGGCTGGGAATCGACCGGTCCTACGCCACCATGTTCCGGCGCAGGAGCACCGACGCGAGTGTCCGCGACTACCTGCGCCCCAAGGTGCGTGCGGCCCGTGAGCTCATCGCTGCGCTGGCGGACCGCAGGGAGACCTTGCGTCGCGTCGTCATCGAGACCATGCGCCGGCAGCGCGACTTCCTCGTCTCCGGCGTCACAGCCATCCGCCCGCTCGCCATGGCCCAGGTCGCCGAGGTCCTCGACGTCCACGCGTCCACCGTCAGCAGGGCGATAGCAGGCAAGAACCTCCAGACCCTCCACGGGGTCCTCAGGCTGCGCGACTTCTTCGACGGGGCCCCGGAGGGAGGTGGCGAGAGCGCTGGCAGGGCTGCGGTGCGAAGGATGGTTGCAGACCTTGTCCGGGCGGAGGACCCGCACAGCCCGCTCTCCGACGACGACATCGTTGTCGCGTTGCGGGAACGAGCCCTCAAGGTGTCCCGGCGTACCGTGACGAAGTACAGACAGGAGCTCGGCATCCCTGCGAGCTTCCTCCGCAGGCAACACGGCAGGAGCACATGAACGGAAACCAAGGCGGACTCGATCTGTTCGGTGAGCAGGTTCCCGAGGGGGAGCGTTCCACGTCCTCGGAACCGTCCCCGGAGGACTTCCTCTTCTCCCAGCAGCCTGCTGGCACGGCTGGCGCAGCAACCATCCTCACCACGACCACCACGCCATCCTTCGGCATGCCCCTCGGCCGCTATGCCATGCCCGAGCCAACACCGGGTGGGGAGGCGCTCCCGAGGAGGTCGCAGCCTGCGGAGCCCGTCCAGCGCAAGGCTGTCCAGCCTGCTCCGGCCGCAGTCGCGCCCGCAGTGGCACAGCCGGCAAGGGGCGCTGTTCCCGTGCCGGCAACGAGGCGCAACCCTGCTGCACCCAGGCGGTCCGAGGCCGTGCTCGTCAAGCGTCGGCGTTCCGCGCTCCAGAGCCTCGTGCTCGTGGGCATCGTGCTCATCGCCTCGCTCGGCTTCGCCTCCTGGATCGCCACCGAGTTCGGTGAGTATGTGCTGGGTGGGCTCGCTGCAGTGATGGGGGTGGTGGGTGCGGCGTTCACCTGGGTGCTGTCCAACGCCTGATACTGATCGCGGAGTTGTTGGATCCGGTCACCGGGACTGATCCGGTTGCACAGCCTCCTGTCGCAGGCGCGAGTTCGCGCGCGACAAGGAG
>JBEGVB010000031.1:0-5372 GCA_041178545.1 Planctomycetota bacterium | reverse complement strand
GGTGGGAACACCGGGCACCTCCGCCCGGCGCCAACGGCGTGCAGCACCCCGCAAGCCCGCACTTCGCCCATGCCGGGGAACTGGTGTGGGGCCTCACCGGCCGGTTCTGCTGGGACCTGCGCGGGATCCTGGCGGGCGAGTCCTGCTCGAACTGACAGCCCACCCGGTGGGGCGCAACAGGGTCCCGGCACGGTACCCAGCCGGCGCCCCGCCCTTCTGTGGGTTGTGGAACCCGTGGTACAGTTCCGGCGTCCAGATGTTGCAGGGATGTCCCTGCACGGCTCCCTTCCCCGAACCTCTGACGATCCCCATGAAGAACGTTCTTGCTGCCCTCGTCCTCGGTGCGCTCGCCGCAACCGCCTCGGCCCAGACCTGCTCGACCCTCGCCGTCACCGGCACGGGCGCTCCCGGCACGAACCTGACTTTCACGCTCACCGGCCAGCCCGCCGGCAGCATCGGCATCCTCTTCCTCGGCGACACGGCGGGCTCCACGTCCCTCGCCTTCGGCACGCTCGCGACGCTGGAGCTGGGCCTCGCCCAGCCGTTCATCCCGGTCCCGATGATGACGCGCCCCACGGGCACGTCGCTCACCGTCCGCGTTCCCAACCAGGTGACGGCCATGAGCCTGTTCGCCCAGGGCACGGGTGCGTCGCTCTCGGTCACCGGCACGACCCCGACGCTGGCCTTCTGCACCTCCAACGTGGTGCCCTTCTCGGTCGGCTCGACCAACTGAGTGGACCGTCCTGCACGCGCAGGACGTGATGAACCAAGCTCCCGACTGGGCCGCGCAGGCATCGCCTGGGCGGCCCAGCTTGCTTGATGGGCGGGATCGCTTGATGGGACCCTCTGGTGGCACGCCGCGCTCGCGGACTGGGCAGCTCGCGGACTGGCCAACTCGTGGATGGGCCCCGGGCAGCCTGCGTCAGCCGCGCAGTTCGCCGCCGAGGGAGCCGATGCGCTGCCGTACCGATGCGATGAAGCCTGCCTCGTCGGCATCGGTCAAGGTGCGGTCCGCCGCCCCGAGGGTGACGGTGAAGTTGAGGCTCTTGCTGCCCTCGGGCACGCCCTTGCCACGGTAGACCTCGAAGAGGTCCGCTGCGCGCACCAGCGGGGACCCGGCATCGCGCAACAATGCGGCCACGTCGGCCACCTGCACGGCCTCGGGCACGACCATGGCCAGGTCCACCGGCAGTTCGGGGAAGGTCGGCAGCGTGCGGTGCATCGACGTCGTCCTGCCGGTGCCGGTGAGCACGCCCAGGTCGATCATGCCCACGGCAGTCGTGGCCGGCAGGTCGAACGCACGGGCGGCCTGCGGGTGCAGTGCCGCCACGTAGCCGATGCACGCGCCGTCGCGCTCGAGGGCCACGGCACGGCCCGGGTGGACCCAGGGCTGGCCGCTGCCTTCCCAGCGCGAGCGCGCCACTGCGGGCATGGCGAGCCGCTGCAGCAGGACCAGCAGGCCCTCGCGCAGTTCGCCGAGCGGGTCGGCACCGGAGCGGCGCGACCAGACGAAGGCGAGCTCGCGCACCTCGCGCGGCAGGTTGTGCGCATCGCGGTGCTCGGGGTGGTAGCCCTTGCCGTGCTCCACCAGGCGGATCTCCGCCTCGTGCCGGGCATTGGCCCGGGCGCTGGCGAGCAGGCTGGGCAACACATGGCGACGGATCCGCGTCTGCTCGGGCGCGACGGGGTTGGAGACGACCACGTGGTCGTGGCCGATGGACCCGGCGGCCTGCAGAACCTCGTCCGGGGTGAAGCTGTAGTTGTAGGCCTCGGTGCAGCCCAGCTCGGTGCATGCCGTGACCACCGCCTGGCGCGCCACGAACAGCACCTCGCTGCGCGGGGGCGGCGTGACGACGCTGCGGAGCGGCTGCTCGGGGATGTTGTCGTAACGGAACATCCGGCCGACCTCCTCGACGAGGTCGTCCTCGATCGAGATGTCCTTGGTGGCGCGGAACGAGGGGACCGAGACGTCCCAGCCCGCGTCCACACCCGTGCCAGCCGGCTGCATCCCGAACTGCAGCGAGGTGAGGATCGAGGTCACCTGCGCGTCGGCCACGTGCACGCCGAGCCTGCTGTCGAGACGCCTGCGGCGCAACCGCAGGGTGCGCGGCGCGAACCGCCAGCCAGTGGGGTCGGCCATCGGGCCGGCCACGCGCGCGGTGGGACACTCGGCCGCCAGCAGGCGCGCGAAGTGGTGCACTGCGGCCTCGGCATTGGCAGGGTCCTGCGACTTCTCGAAACGCGCGGAGGCCTCGGTGCGCAGGCCGAGGCGCATCGAGGTGCGGCGCACGGTGGCGGCGTGGAAGTTGGCGGACTCGAGGAAGATCGTGCGCGTGGTGGCGCCCACCATCGTGCCCTGGCCACCCATCACGCCGGCAAGTGCCTCGGGCTCCTCGCCGGCACAGACCAGCAGGTCCTGTTCGTGGAGGGTGCGGGCGATGCCGTCGAGCGTGGTGATCGACTCGCCCTTGCGCGCGCGCCGCACCACCACGTCGCGCCCCTGCAGGTGCGCGAGGTCGAAGGCGTGCAGCGGCTGGCCGAGGTCGAGCATCACGAAGTTGGTGAGGTCGACGGGCAGGTTGATCGGCCGCTGGCCCACCGCGCGCAGCAACCAACGCAGCCAGAGCGGCGAGGGCCCTGCGTCGATGCCGTCGAGAACGATGCCGCAGTAGCGCGGACAGGCTGCGGTGTCCTCGACACGCACCTTCACCGCGGTGCCGACCGAGGGGACTGAAACGGGTCTGCCGAGCGGCCTCAGCTCACGCCCGTAGATGGCCGCCAACTCGCGTGCGAAGCCGTGGTGGCCCCACAGGTCGGGACGGTGGTTGACCGACTTGTTGTCGATCTCGAACACGTGGTCCTTCACCGGCAGCACGTCGACCAACCGCGCTCCCGCGGGGAGCGATCCGTCGAGCACCAGGATGCCCGAGTGGTCATCGGAGAGGCCGAGCTCGGCCTCCGAGCAGATCATGCCGTTCGACTCGACGCCGCGGATGCGCGCCTGCTTGATCGCAAGTGGCCCCTTGGTGCCGACCGCGGGCAAGGTGTCCCCGGGGAGGATGACGCAGACCTTCTGGCCTGCGGCAACATTGGGGGCGCCGCAGACGATCTGCAGCACGCGCCCGTTGCCCACGTCCACCTGGCAGACGGACAGCTTGTCCGCGTCCGGGTGCTTGGCACGGGAGACCACGTGCCCCACCACGATGCACTCGAGGCCCTCCCCCACGGCATGCAGTCCCTCGATCTCCGCCGTGCTCATCGTGAGGTCGGCGAGGACCTGGCGCGGCTCGATGTCGCTGAGGTCGATGTGGCGTTGCAGCCAGCGCAACGAGAGCTTCATCGCGAGACCTCCGGGAACTGGCGCTGGAAGCGGAGGTTGCCACCGGTGAAGAGCCGGATGTCGTCGATGCCGTAGCGCAGCATCACCACGCGCTGCAGGCCCATGCCGAACGCGAAGCCGCTGAACTGCTCGGGGTCGATGCCGCCGGCGCGCAGCACGTTGGGGTGGACCATGCCGCACGGCAGGATCTCGATCCACCCCGACTGCTTGCACACCGAGCAGCCCTTGCCGCTGCAGAACGGACAGTTCACGTCGAGCTCGAACCCGGGCTCCACGAACGGGAAGAACCCGGGACGCAGCCGCACCTGCACCTCGCGCTGGAGGATCACGCGCAGGCACGTCTTCATGGTGTAGATGAGCTGTGCCGTGCTGACCTCGCGGTCCACCACCAGTCCTTCCATCTGGTAGAAGGTGTGCTCGTGCGTCTTGTCCACGGTCTCGCTGCGGAAGCAGCGACCGGGGACGATGACCTTGAGCGGCGGCTGGAAGCCGTTGGCAGCAGCGGCGCGCATGGCGCGCACCTGCACGGGCGACGTGTGTGTGCGCAGCAAGTTGCCGTCCGCGAGCCAGAACGTGTCCTGGCTCTCGCGGGCAGGGTGCTCGCGCGGGATGTTGAGCGCGTCGAAGTTGAAGTGCTCCGACTCCACCTCGGGCCCGTCCTGCCAGGAGAAACCCATGGAGGTGAACAGGTCCACCAGTTCGTTCTGCACCACCGTGATCGGGTGCAGGGCCCCCACGACGCGTCGCGGACCAGGCTCGGTCGGGTCGAAGTCCCCCGCCTGCAGCTGCTGCGCCAGGGCAGCGCTGGCCAGCGCGGACTTGCGGGCCGTGAGTGCCGCCTCGACCTCCTGCTTGAGCAGGTTGGCGGCCTTGCCCGCGGCGGGCCGCTCCTCCTTGGGCAACGAGGACACGCCCTTGACGAGCGCGAGGACCTCCCCGGTCTTGCCGAAGAGGCGAGCCTCGACGGAACGCAAAGCAGCCTCGTCCGAGGCTGCTTCGATGGCTTGGAGCCACTCCTGACGCTTGTCGCTCATGCCGCAGTTCGCTCGGGCGCTGGACCCGGCGCGGTCAAGGGACCGGACACAGGCTCACGCGGCGAGCGCGGCCTGGGCCTTCTTGCAGATGTCGGCGAAGAGTGCCGGGTCGTGGATGGCCAACTCGCTCAGTTCCTTGCGGTTGAGCGTGATGCCGGCCTTCTGCACGCCGTGGATGAACTGCGAGTAGCGCAGGCCCAGCGCCTTGACCGCGGCGGTCAGGCGGGTGATCCAGAGGGCGCGGTAGTGACGCTTCTTCTGGGCGCGGCCTGCGAACGCGAAGGCATCCGCTCGGATGGTCGACTCGCGAGCCATCCGGAACAGGTTGCGACGGCCTTGGCGGAAGCCCTTGGCCCTCTTGAGAACGCGATTGCGGCGACGCCGCGTGGCGGGACCGTTGGTTGCACGCATGGCTGGTTACCTCCCACCCAACAGCAGGCGCATGCTGTCGCCGATCTTGCCCGTCAGGATCGCGTCCCCGCGGAGCTGGCGCTTCCGCTTGGTGGTGCGACGCACGAGAATGTGGGAACGGAACGCGTGGCGCCGCTTCACCTTGCCGGACTTGGTCAGGCGCATGCGCTTGACCACGGCTTTCTTCGTCTTCTGCTTCGGCATGACTGTCGGGCTGTTGAGGGCGCAGCACGGTAGCGACGGCTGTCCCCACCCGCAAGCACGCTTCGTGGAAAACTCTGGCGCCGACTGGGTTTGGGAGGGAAAAGGCTCCCGTGATCGCCTCCTCCGGCCTCGAACTGCTCTCCGTCCTCGGCGCCAACGCCCTGTGGGTCCTGCCAGCCCTCGGCCTGGCCGTGCCTGCGGCGCGCCGCAAGGTGGCGGCGGCTGTGGCGACCTTGGGTGCCCTGCTCGTCGTCCTCGGGGCGCTGGCGGTCGGTGCCGGGCCCGGTCCGGACGGCAACCCTGTCCGGACCCTGCAGGTGACCAGCACCTTTGCCGCCTACGCGGAGGACGGGTTCGAGATCACCCCCCGCGACTTCCCGGTG
>JBEGVB010000030.1:0-8818 GCA_041178545.1 Planctomycetota bacterium | reverse complement strand
TGGCTGCTGCGCGCGGGCTGGAAGCGCCACGGCCTGCTGAGCGTCCACGAGCGGCCCAAGGTCGTCTGAAGGGCCGGGGAAAGGACAGGGCCACAGGCACGGCCACCTCCACAGCAGGGGGACCGCCATGCCGTTCCCCTTCCACTGCCCCCTCCGCCTCAACCACCGCTCCCGCTCCCCGGCCCTCTCTTCCAGCCTCCGTCCCCGCGCGCGCTCCAACACCACGCCGCCACCTCCCCATCCGCCGCGCCGCGTCCGCGTGCCCTCTCCCCCGTCACAGTTTCAGGTGTCAGTAGCCGTTCCCCGTCCGCTCGCCCCATCCGCCTCAACCACCGCTCCCGTTCCCCGGCCCTCTCTTCCAGCCTCCGTCCCCGCGCACGCTCCACCACCACGCCGCCACCTCCCCAACCTCCGCGCCGCGTCCGCGCGCCCTCTCCCCCTTCACAGTTTCTCCCCTCCGCTCCCGCTCCTCACCCAGCACGCCATCCGCCTCAAACCCCGCTCCCCTTCCCACCACCTTCCGTCCCCATGCGCTGCTGGGCGGCACGGAAGGCGAGCATCCGGCGGCGCGCGCGCACCAGCATCAGGAGCCAGACGAGCCCGACGCTGATCCACAGCCCAAGGTTCCAACTTCCCTTCTCCTCGGCTGGCGCAGAAGGCTCGGGGACTTGCTCGGGCCCGGGTGCCGACGCCTGCACGCCCTCGACGCGGAACGGCAGCGGCGGCGTGGCGGCGACACGGAAGGTTCCGGGCGGCTCGGGGTCGTAGAACGGCAGTCGCAGCACCGGCACTGCCCCGCTGGCGATGCCTTGCGGCGGCACGAGGGAGAACACGTACTCGATGCCACCTTGCACCTCGCGCTGCAGGGTGCCCGCGACGTGGAACCCGCCGAGGCCGTCGAAGCGCGGTGGGTCGAAGGAGCCGAAGTTGGCGCGGCCCTCGACGGTGACCGTGAGCTGGAGCGACTTGCCTGCGGGCACCACCTCGCCCGCCAGCACGGCGCGCATCCGCAGGGTGCCCACCGCACCGCCGTAGTCCGAGGGTCGCCCGGCCATGGGCACGGGCTCTACCTGGAGGGCGAGCGGTGCACTTGCGACGCGCCCCTCGACACGGTCGAGGGGGACACGCCCCTGCAGGACGTCGTCACGGAAGGCCGTGGCCCACGCAGCGCGCACGGCGACCGGCGGCAGTTCGAGGCCACCGCTGCGGAGCGGTACGACGGAGTAGGCAAGTTCGTGCAGGACAAAGGTGCGGCCACCCTGGTCGACGTTCCCCGCAGAGCGAGCGCGCGCCTCCGCCCCGTCGACCACCACGGTGCGCACGACGACATCCTCCGGCCAGGGCGGGCCCGGGAGCACGCGCACGCTGCTGAGTTGGGTCGTCCACGGCACGTCGACGGCAACCGGCAGGTCCAGCGGCCGCAGGAAGAGCGGGATGGCCGCCTGCGCGAGGAACTGCTGCTCGATGCCGAACCGGACGCGCACACGCACAGGCTCGCCGATCCGGCAGGCTGCGCGTTCGGTCACCTGTTCGACGAAGGCCACGTCCTCCAGCCGGAGCTGCTGGGCGCGGGCGCCTCCGGCCAGTGCCAAGGCAGCCCAGAGGATGCAGTTGCACCGCGTGCGGCGGCTCGTGGCGAGGCATCGGATGCTGCGGCGGGGACCCATCGACAGGGGCGGGGAGCCTATCCCCACGCACTCACCTTTGCTGCCCTCGTCACGTATCGTAACTCTCTTGCTCCATCCCACGCGTGGCTGGCCCGCCGTGGGATCGCCACCTAGCCTGCGGCTCCCGAGGTCTCCATGAAGCATCTGTTGCTCCCCGTGCTGACGTTCCTTGCCCTCGCCACCGCCGTTGTTCCCACTCGGGCGCAACAGCAGGGGACGCAGGGCGGCCAGGTGCAGCAGCCACAGCCGGGTGCCGCGGCGCCCGCGCCAGGCAGCCGCGAGGCGATGTGGTACGCGCCCACCGCCGAGGACTGGGCGAAGCCAGTGCTCATCAAGTTCCAGCGCACGTGGGAGGACGCGGTCGCGGTCTCGAAGGAGACGGGTCGGCCGATCCTCGTGTGCGTGAACATGGACGGCGAGATCGCCTCGGAACACTACGCAGGCGTGCGCTACCGCCAGCCCGAGATCGCCAAGCTGTACGAGCCCTATGTGAGCGTGATCGCCTCGGTGTACCGCCACAACCCGCGCGACCACGACGAACAGGGCAACCGCATCCTCTGCCCGCGCTTCGGCTGCGTGACGTGCGGCGAGCACATCGCGATGGAACCGATCGTGTACGAGAAGTTCCTCGACGGGCGCCGCATCGCGCCGCGCCACATCATGGTCGAGCTCGACGGCGCCGAGGTCTACGACGTGTTCTATGCGTTCGACACCGCCTCGGTATTCAAGGCGATCGGCGACGGGATCACCAACCGGACGACGCCCATCCCGCCGGTGCTGCGCGGTGATGTCGCGTTGGTCGACAAGGTGAAGAGCCGCGACGTGGACGACCGTCGTGCGGTGGAAGAGGCCTTCCGCACCGGCGACAGCAAGGTGCGCGACGAACTGCTTGCTGCTGCACTGGCCAATCCCCAGGCCGCCCCCACCGACCTGCTGCGCCTCGCGGTGTTCGGCCTCGATGCCGACCAGGGCCGCAAGGCCCGGCTCGCACTCGCGGACGCCCAGGCACCCGAGGCAGCCGACCTGATCGGCGAGACGTTGCGCGCCCCGCTGGAGACGGCAGAACGCGAGGCACTGCTCGCAGCCCTCGACCGTCTGGCACCGCAGTCCGCGCGCGCACGCTCGCTTGCCGTCGTGCACCGTGGCGTTGCGCGCCGCTCCGAGGCCGTCGACGTCGACGGCTGGGCCAAGGCTCTGGAGGGCGGTGCCTCCTATGCCGCAGCCGCCGAGGAAGTTGCTGCCTCCGACAAGGTGGACCGCAAGGCCAAGGAAGCATCGGCCAAGCCTGACGACCCTGCGGCCCAGGCCGGACTGGCCGAGGCCCTCCTCGCGCAGGTGAGCGAGTACCTGTCCACCGGCGCCCGCCCTGGCTTCGGCCGCTCGGGCCGCCAGCTGGAGCGCCTCATGGTCGAGGACGCTCGCGCCGCCGCACGCAAGGCGGAGAGCATGGGTGCGAAGGGCTGGGCCGTGCACGGCACGCTTGCCATCACGGCATTCCAGCTCGGCAACTACGACGAGGCCTACAAGGCGGCCGAGCTGGCGATGCAGGAACAGCCTGCGGACCCGCAGGGCTGGGCCGCGATGCAGGTCGTGGCGATCTTTGCCGAGGCGCGTCAGGAGGCCATCGTGAAGGCAGTGCGCGCCAAGCAGGAGTGGCCGGGCCAATGGCTCACCGACGTGCATGCGGCCTACTCGGTGCTGCTGCGCCACCCCCAGTCGAAGGACGTCCACGTCGCCAACCACTTCGACTTCCTCAAGTTCTTCGGCGGCTTCGAGCAGGCCAACCGCTCGCTCGACGCCGGCCTCAAGCGATTCCCCGAGTCGTGGGTGCTCCACGAGCGCCTTCGCAACCGCATCCTTGAGGAACGCGGCGTGAACGGACTCGAGAGCGTGTACGCGAAGCTGCTCGAGGAGCAGCCCTCCAACAACATGACGTGGTATGCCGCATACGCGGCACTGGTGGGCGCTGAGTTCCACCGGCGTTCCGGCAGGATGGAACAGGCGGTCGGCTCCTACGACCGCGCCCTCGCCCTGTACGACCGCTGCACTGCGGAGAATGCCGACTCGAAGGCCAACTCCGACCACTACGCAGCCCTCGCCCTCGCCGGCAAGGCGCGGCTCGCGCTGGAGGCAGGCGACCTCGACCGTGCACTGGAGCTCTCCCTCGCAGGCATCAGCCGCAAGCCCGAGGCCACGGCCACGCTGGACGGCCTGAACATCTCGCCCGCCGACACGGCACGCATGCTGCGGACCAAGTTGCGCGAGGCGCAGCGCGAGGAGCAGCTCAAGCAACTGCAGGCCGTGCTCGACGCGCTCGACCCGGAGCTGCTCGAACTGCCGGCCTACGAGCGCGAGGGCGCACCGCCCCAGCGCGGCCAGGGCCGGCGGCAACGACGCAACGGCTGAGCCGGTGCCGCCTCAGCGCGGCCCGGCACCGAGGTGGCCCACCTTCACCAGGATGGTGGCACCCTCCTTGGCGGTGAACGGCGTGTGCCGGCTCATGTGCGGACTGCGGATCCACGTGCCCTTGGGGTAGGCGCCGAACTCGTCGCGGAACACCCCTTCGAGGACCAGGATCTCCTCGCCGCCGGGATGACGGTGGGAGTGGAACACGGTGTCGGGCGCCCAGCGCACGAGGGCCGTGCTGCCCGTGAGTCCCTGGTGCAGCGGCATCACGCGGAGCCCGTCGACGAGGCCCTGGTGCCACTGCATGCGGTCGGTCGCGAGGACGAGCCGACGCTCCCGCGACCCATCGGCCGCAGAGCGCTTGCAGAACACCACGGCTCCGCCCCGTGCGACCCACTCCACGCGCTCGCCCTCGGGGACCCGCAGGTAGGCACCCGGACCGTGCTCGCCGCTCCCGTCGCGCAGGACGCCCGCGAGCACCATGCACTCCTGGACGAACCCCTGGCCACCGCCATGGAACACTTCGCCGTCGGCGAGCCGGACCACCTCCGTGACGTGGCCGGGGCCCCACTGCTCCAGCACCAGATGCGCAACTCCACCGCGCAGGACAGAAACTGCATCGACGCAGACCTTGGCGGCGAGGTCGTCGTGGACTGGCAAGGGAACGTTCAAGGCGTCAGACGAGCGGCAGGCTCACGCGGAAGCAAGCGCCGCCGCCTTCGCGGTTGGCGGCGGTGATCCGTCCGCCGTGGCCGGTCACGATGCGGTGCACGATGGCGAGTCCGAGTCCAGTCCCCTTGCCGGGTGCCTTGGTGGTGAAGAACGGCTCGAAGATCCGCTCCATGTCCTCCGGGCGGATGCCGGGTCCGCGGTCGCTGAACTCCAGCACCGCAGTGCCGTCCTCGACCGCGAGCCCCACGTCGACGGTTGCACCCCTTGGGCTCGCGTCGAGCGCGTTGCGGAACAGGTTGAAGAGCACCTGCCGGAGTTCCGCAGGGTCACCCGTCACCGTGGCCTCCGCAGGTGCGGCGTCGATCGCGAGCCTCACCCCGGCAGACTCGAACTGGTGCCCGAACATCGCCGACACCTCGCGCAACTCGTCCCCGAGGGCCACGGCAACCGACGACCGGACGTCCTGGCGCGCGAACCCCAGCAGGCGCGCGGTGATGTCCCGCGTGCGCATGGCCTCCTTGCGGATGATCTCCAGGTACTCGCGCTGGTGGCGTTCGTCCGTCCCCTTCCCCTTGTCGAGGTCGCGCAGCAGGCCCTCCGCACACGCAGCGATGCTGGCGATGGGGTTGTTGACCTCGTGAGCAATGCCTGCCGAGAGCGTGCCCAGCTCCGCGAGCCGCGCGGTGCGCAGCACCTCGCGCGACCGCTGTTCGACCCGTTGCTCCAGGTCCTCGCGCGCGTTGCGCACCTGCCGTGCCATCTCGTCGAACGCACTGGCCAGACGCGCCACCTCGTCGTCGTGGCGCAGCTCCATCGGGCGCGGCTGCCTGCCATGGGCGACCATGGCGGTGTTGAGCTGCAGCTCGCGCAGCGGGACGAGCACGCGGCTGCGGAGCCGCGACCCGAGCCACGCGAGGGTGCCGACGATCGCCACGGCGAGGACCAGGACAAACTCGGTGAGCCGGGAACTGCGCCGGTCCAGGTCCGTGCCGATCTCGCGCGTCTCCTGTGCAACGGTGTCCGACAGCACCTTGGTGCCGTGCACGGCCAGCTCGAGAGGCTTGCGCAGTTCGGCCAGCGTGCTGTCCGCACCGAGTCCGGCCTCGACGGCATCGAGGGCTGCGACGATGCGTGCCGTGGACTGGTCCTCCTCCTCGTCGTGCTCCGGCACCGAGGGGTCGGCTTCCTTGCCGTAGCGCGCCAACGTCGCCTTTGCGTCCTCCAGGTGCCGCCGGACGTCGGCAAACGCAAGCGCGTGGGTGCCGGCCCGTCCCTCGGGCACGGCATCGACCCACTGTTCGATCCCGCGCAACTCGTCGAGCAGGGCTCGGGAGAGCGAGACCTCGCGCATCTCCTCGAACATCCGCTGCAGGTCGCGGTGCACGTGTCGTGCATCGACCGTGACCACGGTCATGCCGACCACGGCAACGGCACAGAGCGGGGCAAAGGCCCATGCGAGGTCGCGCCACAGCGACTGCCGGACCCCGGGCCGCGGGCGCGGCTCAGTTCGCTCCGACGCGTTTCCAGGCGAGATCGATTCCGAGGGTGACGACATGACGGTCCTGGACCAGTCCGAACCACGCCGAACGCCCGAGTCCGTAGGCATCCGTGGGCACCGTGCCATGGCCCTGCAGGCGCGGCGGCAGTCCGGGGAGCTGAGTCTGCCACAGGCTCATCGGTTGACGCACGGTGCGACCACCGAAATGCAGGTGTCCCTGCCAGACGAGTTGCACGAGCCCCTGCAGCGGCGTCGATGCACGGCTCACGAGCGAGGCGTGGTAGTGCACCGTCTCGGCACGGTTCACGCCCAGCAGTTCACGGAGTTCGAGGAGGGAGTCCGTGGCACCGCTGGTGTCGACGGGTACCAGCGAACCGAGGTCGAACTCGAGGTCCAGCTGCGTCTCGGCGTCGTCAGGTGAACTGGTGAACCTGCCGTGGACGAGGGGGCACTGGAACAGGCTCTCTCCTGCCTCACTGCGCAGCAGGAAGCGGACGCTGGAGCGGGCTCGGTCCAGCTCGTAGCCAGCCTTGCGGACCGCCCCGTTGCCGCCATGGGGCTGCGGCATCGCCGTGGACCGCGCCGGTTGGGTGGCTGCGGGCACTGCTTGCACCATGCACTCGCGCAAGGCGAACACGGCGCATGCCGCCACCAAGGGCAGCCAGGTGCGCGGGTCGAGGACGGCCATCAGGCGACCTCCGCACGGCGGAACGCGCGCCAGAACGACGGTCGGACGAGGTCGCGCGGGTGGACGGTGTCCCCGGTGAGGGTGACCACGAGGTCGGCGAGGCTGGACCACCGCGAGGCCTGCGAGAAGAAGGCCTTCACGAGCACCGGGTGGCGCAGCATCCGCTGCAACAGGAGGGAACCGCGCAGGCGCGGGACGATCTCCCGTCCACGGGCCGCGACGTAGCCTTGCATCGCCTGGTGCTCGTTGCGAGGGTCTGCGAGTGCGGATGTGAGCGCCGCGCCGAGGGCACGTCCGCCGACGAGGGCGAAGTAGATGCCCTCACCCGTGAGCGGGTCGACGTAGCCGCACGCATCCCCCACCAGTGCAGCGCCCGGCTGCCACTGCCTCGTCGTCGTGCAGGCCATCGGCCCGATCCCGCGCCACTGCGTGGTGCGGGTGGCCGCAGCCAGTCGTTGCTGCATCTCCGGGGCACGCTGCAGGTACCCGGCGACGAACTCGTCCCAGTCCTTCGAGCGCCGCTGCCGCAGGTGCGACCTCGGCACGACCAGGTTGACGCTGTAGAGCGACTGGTCGACGGTGGTCGCGGCAAGGAACCCGCCCGGGAAGATGTGTGCTGCTGCGTGCGTCGCCGGGGCAACCCCCTCGAAGTGGGCGGCGAGTGCGAACCGGTCGAGCCAGGGGATGGACCTGCGGACGCCCATCTCGCGGGCGACGCCCGACTGGACGCCGTCGGCACCCACGACCCAGGCTGCTTCCACCGCGACGGGCCCGCTGCCTGCCCTGTGCAGGGTCGCTCCCGTCACCCGCCCGTCGGGCGAACGCAGGAGGTCGACGAACTCGTGCCGCGGCAACCAGTGGGCACCTGCGGCCACGGCACCGCGCAGCAGCAGGTGGTCGAAGACCTCCCTGCGGATGCCGAGTCCCGCGAGTGCATGCGCACCACGGCCGCCCACGCGACGGAACCGGCCGACGGCACGGTGGCCGGCAGCATGCATGTCCATCCCCTTCACCCACCAAGGGTCGGAGGCACGCACCGCGTCGGCGACGCCGAGTTCCTCGAGGTAGGGCATGCACTCGGGGCTGAGGAACTCGCCGCAGGGCTTCGCCCGTGGGAAGTCCTTCTTGTCTGCGACCACGACCGAGTGCCCTGCGCGTGCAAGATGGGTTGCGAGCGAGCTGCCGGCAGGTCCGGCACCGAGGACGAGGACGTCACACTTCATGGCGAATGCCCGATCCCTCGCCAGGAAGCGCGAGGAGGAGGAGTGGCAGGAGCACGCTCGTCGAGACGAGGGCTGCGACGATGGTGCTGCAGGCGAGGAGGGAGAACTCCACCGTGGTGGAGAGGTCGCTGGTGGCGGCGACGGCAAACCCGCAGACGAGGAGCAGGCTGCCGAGCAGCATGGGCCTGCCGACGTGGGCGAGGCCGAGGGTCACGGCTTCCTGCACGGAGCACGTCCTGCGCGCGGCGCGGTACTGGTGCAGGAAGTGGATGACGTTGTCGACGAGCAGCCCGAGCATCGTGCAGGCGATCATTCCCGTGGCGACCGACACCGGCCGGTCGGACCACGCGAGGAACCCGTAGACCCAGACACACGGCAGCGCCGCAGGGACGAGGCCGAGCAGGCCGTGCCGGATCGACCGGAGCCCCACGCACATCCCGGTGCCCAGCAGCAGGATCGTCCAGACCGTCGACCCCACGAGGCTGCGGACGAGTCGGTCCGAGTCGCGTGCGATCTGCACGGCCGCGCCGGCGGGGACGAGACCGTCCAGCCCGAGCACGCTTGCCGTGCGCTCGATCTCGTCGAAGAGCACGGTGCGCGTCGCACTGCCGCCGGGTGCGAGCAGGACCGGCGCAGCGACGTCACCGTCGGCGTTGCACAGGAC
>JBEGVB010000029.1:0-23000 GCA_041178545.1 Planctomycetota bacterium | reverse complement strand
CGAGTTGCACGTGGGTGTGCAACAACGGCAACACCGTGGTGCGCTGGCCCTCGGGCACGTCGACCGAGACCCGGTCCACCACCTTGCGCCCGACGAGCACCTCCAGTTGTTGGGTGCCGGGTCCGTCCAGCTCGATGCTGCCGCGGTGCGGGCTCAGCACCTCGCCGCCGTTCACGCGCACTGCAATCGTGGGGTCGAGTGCGTGCACGGCAAGCGCGTAGGTCTGGCCGGGCCACGCCAGCCAGACCCCTGCAACGGCTGCGGACACCAGCGCAACCGCCCGGGTCACGCGCCCCAGCGGGCTGCGGAGGTGCAGCGTGAGCCAGTGGGGACGGCGGACGCTCACCACGCCGTTGGCGGCAGCGGCGCGCAGGTCGATGGCGAGCTGCCCCATGTCCTCGTAGCGCCGCTCCGGACGTGGATCGAGACACCGGTAGAGGATCGCCTGCACGTCGACCGGCAGCGACCGGCTCGTGCGCGCGTCCAGGAGGAAGGGTTGCCCGGCCCGCCTGAACAGGTCGTGCATGTCGCTGCGCAGGTCGGCACCAGTGGTGGCGCGGTAGAGCATGAGCCCGAGCGCGAACACGTCGGTGCGCGGCCCCACGTTGCCGGGGTCGCGCCCCATCTGCTCGGGGGCCATGTACGCAAGCGTCCCGAGGGCCTGCCCGCTGCGTGAGAGCGAGACCTTCTGCATGGCATCGCGCGAGAGCCCGAAGTCGATGAGCGTGGGCTCCAGCGCCGCCGAGACCAACACGTTTGCGGGCTTCAGGTCGCGGTGCACGATCCCCTGCTGGTGCGCATGGTGCAGCGCATCGGCAACGGTGGCGAGCAGGCGCAGGATGCGGCGCTGGTAGGAGCCCTGCTGCAGCACCAGCGGTCCGCGCACCTCGTGGCCCTCCAACAGCATCGCAGCAGCCTCGGTGCGCGGCTCCACCTGCACCACGTCCTCGAGCAGCACCTCGAGATCCACGCCGTGCACGTGCTCCATGAGGAGGTAACCGCGGCCGTCCCCGAGCACGCCGTGGCCGAGGTAGCGGACGATTCCCTCGTGCTGTAGCGACTTGAGGATCCTGCACTCGTTGTCGAAGCGTTCTCCCGCCGCACCGTTCAGGCCGGTGACGACCTTCACTGCGGCCTCGCCCCCGCTCGCGTCCCGTCCGAGCCAGGTCACCCCCATGCCACCGCGTCCGATCACGGCCACCAACCGGTAGCCGCCGAGAGTCTCGCCCTGCATCCCCAGCAGCACATGCTCGTCCGTGCTGCGGCCGGACAGCAGGTCGGCCAGTGCCGCCATGGGGTCGGCACCGACAGCAAGCCGCTGCTCAAGGGCCTGCTGCAGCCGCTCACCGTCCGCGTCGGCGCCGCCGGTGCCGGTTTGCCCGGGACTGGGTTCCCCTGCGTTCGGACCGCTCATGACGGGCTCGGGCCTCCGAGGCGACTCTCCAGGACCATCCCCCCGGCGCCTGTGCGCCGGACCAAGGGGATGTCTCCTTACCAGTTCTGCCGCAGCATGGCCAGCGCACGCGACAAGCGCTGGCGGACGGCGTCCTCACCCAGCCCCAGCTGCGCGGCGATCGCCGGCCCGTCGAGGCCCTCGAGGCGCAGGCGCAACACCTTGCGGTAGTCGCCGGGCAGGGCGTCGATGAGGCGCCCCAGCTTCGCCTTGTCCTCCAGGTGTGCGGCATCCACGCTGGGGGTCGCCGAGTTGCCGGGAAGCTCCTCCTCGGACGTGTTGGTCAACGGGGAGAGTTCCCCCGCGCGCACCTGGGCGCGGCGCCGCTGGTGCGAAGCGCGCTGTGCCAACACGGCGTTCGCGAAGGCCAGGAACTCGGGCCAGGTCGTGCCACGGAACCGGTGCACCGCCTCCATGAGGTCCATCACCGTGTCCTGCACCAGGTCCTCCGAGTCGATCTGCCGACGCAGCGGCGCAGTGAGCGGCAGGCCACGACGCGCCTTCAGGCGCAGGCTGGCCATGACCTCCAAGACCTTCGGGACCCCGTGCGTCTCGTGGGGCGAACGGAGCAGGGCCAGGACCTCGGCGAGGTCGTCGGGCATCTGGTTCTCTCCTGCTCCACTCATGGTGATCCGATGGTAGCCGGGCCCCGGCAGGGTCCTCGGCGCAGTCGACCTGAACGATCCAACAGGAGGGGCGAACAGCGCCCGCGTGACGGAAACCAACCGGATTCCGGACCACCGAGGAACTTGTCACGCTCCGACCCCGGAGGACCTCCTATGGCAACGCACCGAGGCCCCGCCGGCCGAAGGAGCCGAGGTCGGCGGAGAGTCCGGCCGCGGAGGTCGGTGGGGCCGAGGTGCTTTCCAGCTGCCACAGGGCCGGGCGCCACCACCCCCGTCCCGGGTCGGGACCGAAGGCAGGACAGGGACAGGGCGGGAGGGTACGGGGGCCGACAAGAACGGGGTGGGCCTGCTGCGGCTCCCCAAGGGGGGCCGTCGCGCCTAGACTTTTGGCCCACCACGGAACCCTGCTGCCCATGAAGACCGCGATCGCCAGCCTTGCCGCCCTGCTTGCCCTCGGAACCGGTGCCATCGGCCAGACCGCGCTCAAGACCCAACTGGTCGTGAGCGGACTCACGAGCCCGCTCTACCTCACCTCGCCGCGCGGCGACATGAACCGCCTCTTCATCGTGGAGCGCGGCGGCGCCATCAAGATCGTCAAGGACGGGGCCCTCCTTGCCACCCCGTTCCTCAACCTCGCGGGCACCATCGTCTCCGGTGGCGAACGCGGGCTGCTCGGCCTCGCCTTCCACCCCAACTACGCCCAGAACGGCTACTTCTTCGTCAACTACACCCGCTCGGGTGACGGTGCGACCATGGTCGTCCGCTACCAGGTCAGCGCGGCGAACCCGGACGTGGCCAATGCAGCGAGTGCCACCACCATGCTGGGCCCGATCGCCCAGCCCTACACCAACCACAACGGTGGCTGCCTGCAGTTCGGGCCCGACGGCTACCTGTACATCGGCACCGGCGACGGCGGCTCGGCCGGCGACCCGTCGTGCAACGCACAGAACCCGCAGAGCCTGCTCGGCAAGATGCTGCGCATCGACGTCGACAACCCGAACTCGCGCATCCCCGCGACCAATCCCTTCGTGGGCAACACGGCCTACCGCGGCGAGATCTGGTCCATCGGTCTGCGCAACCCGTGGCGCTTCACCTTCGACCGCGACACCGGCGACATGTGGATCGCCGACGTGGGCCAGAACGCGCTGGAGGAAGTGCACTTCGCCCCGGGCACCAGCGCCGGTGGCGAGAACTACGGCTGGAAGATCATGGAGGGCACGAACTGCTACAGCACGACGGCGTGCACGGCACCGCCCGCGTGCAACTCCTCGGCCCTCAAGCTGCCCGTGCACACCTACGGTCGCACGTCCGGATTCTCCATCAGCGGCGGCTACGTCTACCGTGGCTGCGCCATCCCCGACCTCCGTGGCACCTACTTCTTCGCCGACTACGGCTCGGGGGCCATCTGGTCGTTCCGCTACAACGGCATCGCAACCACAAACTTCACGACGCGCACGACCGAGCTGCGTCCCACGCCCACCACCTCGATCACGTCCATCTCCTCGTTCGGCCAGGACGCCTGCGGCGAGCTGTACATCGTCAGCCTCGCCGGCAGCGTCCACAAGATCGTGCCGGTCACGCCCAACCCGACTGCCAACCTCGGCTTCGGCGAGGTGGGCTCGAG
The DNA here is from genome assembly GCA_041178545.1 of Planctomycetota bacterium. GTDB lineage: Bacteria > Planctomycetota > UBA1135 > UBA1135 > UBA2386 > JBEATZ01. The sequence goes on along the minus strand of JBEGVB010000029.1, from coordinate 19,297 downwards.
CGGCATCAAGCCGTACTTCGCGGCATGCGGCCAGTTCTCGCCCGACCTCGAGTTGCGCCTCGAGAACGCCCCGGCCAACACGGCCGGCATCCTGTTCTTCTCCCTCAACAACCAGCCCACGCCGATTGCCGGCATCGGCACGTTCGTCCCGTTCCCGGTGCAGGGCCAGCTGCCGCTGGTGTTCACCGACGCACGCGGACGCTACACGACCACGCTGCCCGACTTCGGCCAGTACACGATCTACGGCCAGTGGGGCTTGATCGACACGGCACTCACCAGCGGCGTGGTGCTGTCGAACGCAGCGCAGATCGTGCTGCCCTGAGCCGTCTGCCTGCGGCGCAGGCAGACCTCGGTCAGGAGCGGTTCAGCCCAGCACGTCGCGGACCAGCAGGTCGAGCCGACGGCGTGCGTCGGGGGTGATGCGAGCAGGGTCCGTCATCACGGCGCCCTTCATGCAACCCTTGGCCGAGACGGGCTCGGACTCTGCCACCAAGCGCGCCAGCTCGCGCACGGTCGCGCGAGCGAGCTCGGCGTTGGCGCGGACCACCTGGACCACCTTGTGGACGTCCACGTCACCGGCCTCGGAGTGCCAGCAGTCGAAGTCGGTGACGAGCGCGATCGTGGCGTAGGCGATCTCCGCCTCGCGTGCGAGCTTTGCCTCCTGCAGGTTGGTCATGCCGATCACGTCGACGCCCCAGCTGCGGTAGAGGTTGGACTCGGCGCGCGTGCTGAAGAGCGGCCCCTCCATGCACACGTAGGTCCCGCCGTCGTGCGCCGTGGCGCCTGCGTTGCGCGCCGCCTTGAGTGCCAGCTTGCGCAAGGGCTCCCAGACCGGGTCGGCGAAGTGGCCGTGGGCGACGCAGCCGTCGGAGAAGAACGTCGACTCCTCGGTGCGGCCACGGGTGCGGTCGATGAACTGGTCGACGAGCACGAAGTGGCCCGGCATCAGGTGCATCTGCATCGAACCGACGGCCGAGATGCCGACGACGCACTCCATGCCCAGTTGCTTCATCGCATGCACGTTGGCGCGGAACGGCAACTCGTGCGGGGCGATGCGGTGGCCTCGGCCGTGGCGCGGCAGGAAGGCCATGTCGACACCATGCAGCCGGCCGGTGACCACGAGGTCGCTGGGCACGCCGAACGGCGTCTCCAGCGCGATCTCCTTGCGGTCCTCGAGACCCGGCAGGTCGTAGATGCCGGACCCGCCGATCACACCCAGGGTCTTGGCACTCATGATTCGATGTCCTCGTCGTCCGACTGCCACGGTGCAGGCGCGTCCGTGCGGTCCGGGGCCGGACCACGCGGGCCGGGACCACGGTCGTCGCGGGGTCCGCGACCGCCGCGGAAGCCACCACCGCCAACACCACCGCGAGGTCCGCGGCCCTGGCCGCGCCCGGGCCCATCGCGGTCGTCGCGGCGCGGCCCACGGTCCGGCGCGCCCTGCGGCGGCAGGCCCACGGGCGGCGACTCGGGACGCGGCACGTAGTTGTCGCGCGGGCGGTTGCCGCTGCGCTGTGGACGACGCTCGCCGCCGCGCGGGCTCGGCCTGCGGTCACCGCGCCCGCCGCGGAACGGTGCACGACCGTCTGCCTGCTCGCTCTCCGCCTCGAAGCCGCGCCCGTCGCGCTCGTCGCTGCCACGGTCGTACCACGGCTGGGCGAACATGCGCTTCAGCAGCATGGTTGCATAGGCGCCGCGCGGCAGGCGGAACTCGAGGACGGCCATCATCTTGCCCCGGTGCATCTCGTCGGGAGCCAGCTTGGGCTCGACCATGTCCATGGGCTTCACCAGTGCCTGGCGAGGCTCCTCCTTCCAGACCATGCCGGGCACGGAGTTGGCAAGGAAGTCGTCGCGACGCAACCCGCTGTGGGCCAGCTCGCCCTCCATCGCCGCGCGGAACGGCGCGCCGCCGCCCGCTCCCTCGGGGCCGTACAGGGGCGTCTGCATCTGCACGAGCTCCTCCTCGCGCCGAGGGTCAAGGTACTTCCACGAGACCAACGCGCCAGCCAGCGTCGTGATGCGCAACCGCTGTGCGGAGGCGATCCAGGGCCAGACCATCCGGCTCAACGCGCGGTTCCAGAGGAACGACTGGAACGCAAAGGCGTGGATCACGCGCATGCGCTGTGGCAGCAACTCGATGGCGCCGCGGAAGTCGTTGCGCGTGCGCTGCAGGTGCTGGAACACGGGCTCGTAGACCGGTCCACGGACGATCTCCATGCACGCGTCCCAGTCGCCCCAGCGGGCGCGCAGGGCTCGCTTCAACCGGATGTCGCCGCTGATGGCGACCTCCGAGGGCTCTGCGACGAGCGAGTGGAGCGCCTCCTCGTAGTCGCCGCGCAGCACGTGCAGCATGGCAAAGCCCTGCCCGTGGCGCAGGCAGCCGAAGCGCTGGTCGTCGAAGTAGTTGGGGAAACCCGTCTTGACGATCGACGGCATGTTGCGGCGCAACGATGCAGCCTGGGCCGGCATGAGGTCGCGCACCGTGATGGTGAACGCATTGCCCTCGCTCATGCGGCTGGTGATGGGTCGGTCCGTGCGCCCGATGCAGCGCACGCGCAGTCCCGGCCGGTCGATGTCGACGGCACGGTCGGGGATGCTCACGTACTGCTCGGTGACGGCCTGCCGGTCCTTCAGGCCCGCGTAGGCGATGCTGCCGCGCTCGACGTTGGCATCTCGCACGATCATCGACAGGGCCTCTGGCGTGGAGAGCTTCTCCTTGCGCAGCAGGTGCACGAAGTGCTGCCCGCCCGGATCGTCGGTGAAGGTCAGCTGTTCGCGGACCTGGAAGTCCGAAGGGATGCACTTCAATCGCATGGGGTTCTCCACTTGCGGCCGTGGCGCTCGATGCGTTCGAGTGCGCTGGCGAGATCATCGGGCAGGGGGGCCTGCACGTCCACGAGTGCGCCGTCCACGTCGTGGAGGACGATGCGCGCCGCGTGCAGGAACATCCGCCGCAGGAGCGGTGCCTCCACGGACCCGCGCCGACTCTTGTAGCCGCTCTTGAGGTCCGAGAGCAGGAGCGGGGCGCCGCCGTAGTCGGTGTCCGCGCTGATTGGGTGGCCGAGGTGCGCGAGGTGGACCCGGATCTGGTGGCCGCGGCCGGTGCGCGGCAGCACGCGCAACAGGGTGTGCGCGCCGAGCCGCTTCTCGACGCGGAAGTCGGTCCGTGCATCGCGGAACCCTCGGCGCTGCGTGGCCGAGGCAACCACCTTGCCGGGACGCGAGCGGTCGGGCCCCAGGAACGCGTCCACGGTGCCCTCGTCGGCGTGCACGATGCCGTCCACCAGGGCGAGGTATTCCTTCTGGACGGTCCCCTCGCGGAATGCGCGGTCGAGGTGGCGCGCGGCCTCGAGGCCCTTGGCGAGGACGAGGACACCCGAGGTGTCGCGGTCCAGGCGGTGCGCGATGCGCAGGTCCGCTCCGGGGCGCAGCTCGCTGAGCAGACCGTGGACACCGCGCTCCTTGCCGCTGCGGTCCGGCACCGTGTGCATGCCGGCTGGCTTGGCCACCACCACCAGGTGGGGTGTCTCGTGGAGCACGACCAACTCGCCCTTGGGCCGGGTGACGGTGCGCAGGGCAACCGGGTCGATGCCGAGGTCGACGAGGTCGCCGGGGTTCAGGCGGGACCGGACGCGCGACTCCTGCCCGTTCACGGTGAGGGTGCCGTCCTCCACCAGCCGTCGGAGCTGGGTGCGGTCCGCCCCCGGGAAGGTGCGCTGGAGGAAGTCCTCCAGCTGGACCCCGATCACGTCGTCGGGGACCACCAACAGGTGCGCAGGCCGGGGGTCCAAGGGGCGAACAGGATACCCATCCGGACAGACGGGGCCAACGAATGGTGCCCGGGGTTCAGCGCAGGGCCAGTGCCGTGCCGCGGGCCGTGGTCCCGACGACCGAACGCACGATGGCGTCGACAGGCATGCCGGGGGCCCAGCCGATGGCCGCGCGCAGGCGACGGAGGCAGGGCACGCGACGAGGCGGGTCAGTGAACCCCGTGGGGAACACCTGGTCGAGGCCGAGGTGCACGATGGGCGAGGAGGAGTCGCAGGCCTCACGCACCATGCGTGCAAGCTCCCCCACCTCGACCTCGTGGTCGCTGCCGACGTTGTGGACCCCACGTGCAGCTGGGCATGCCATCAGGTCCGCAAGGGCGCGGGTCACCTCGGTCACGTGAGCGAAGCAGCGGGTCTGGCGGCCGTTGCCGTAGACGGTGATCGGGTCGCCGCGCAGGGCCTGTTCGACGAAGCGCGGCAGCACCATCCCGCCGTGCCCCGACTGCCGCGGCCCCACGGTGTTGAACAACCGCGCCACCACGGCATGCAGCCCATGCTGCTGCGCGAGGCCGGTGGCAAGCCACTCGCCCATCGCCTTGGCGCACGCGTAGCCGCCGCGCACCGAAGCCGTCGATCCCACCCGCAGTTCGGCCGTCTCCACGAACGGCACAGGTCCGTCGCCGTACACCTCCGAGCTGGAGGTGAAGAGAACCCGCCTGCGGTGCCGCGCACAGGCTGCGAGCACCACCTCGGTGCAGCGCAGGTTGCGCTGCATGACCGTGGCGGGTTCGCGCGCGAGCCAGCCTACGCCCACGGCTCCCGCGAGGTGGAACACGAGGTCGGCACCGGCGACGAGCCCGTCGACGAGGGTCTCGTCCTCCGCGTTGCCGACGGTGAACCCGAACCCTGGTGCGTGCAACAGCCCCTCGAGGTTGGCCATGGTGCCGCTCGACAGGTCGTCGAGCACGTGCACCACGGCAGCCCTGCCGACGAGTTCCTCGGCAAGGTGCGAGCCGATGAACCCCGCACCGCCCGTGACGAGGACGCGCACACCCGGCACGAGGGCACTGGTTCGGGGGTCGCAGGCGCGTTGCATCGGGTGGGATTGGAACCGTTGGCCGGTGGGCACGCCACCGTGACGTGGCGCAGACCCAGCCATGGACGGGGAGCGGCTCACCTTCTTCCTCGGGGCCCGGGGACGAAGCTGGGCAACAGACTCTTGACCGGCAGCCCGCGATTCCCTACAGAAGTCGCCCCGCAACGGCGCCCCCTTCGTCTAGCGGCCTAGGATCCGTGGTTCTCAGCCATGTGACAGGGGTTCAAATCCCCTAGGGGGTACCACTCGCCCGGCAGGCCCAGCCTGCCGGGCGCACCTTTTTCCGGCGACCCCTGCCGGGACCCGGTGCCCTGGCCCCGAGTCGCCCGGGCGCCCCGTCGGAGACGCACGCATGGTCTGGTTTCGTCGCGAGGACCTGGAGGACCGCGAACTGCGGCTGTTGAGCCCCATGGCGGCACACAGCCGGGAGGCCGGCGGCCGGCGCGTGCCCGAGACCGAGGACCCGCTGCGCACGGTGTTCCAGCGGGACCGGGACCGCATCCTCCACGCCACCGCGTTCCGGCGCCTGCAGCACAAGACGCAGGTGCTGGCCGCCTTCGAGGGCGACCACTTCCGCAGCCGACTCACCCACTCGCTGGAGGTCTCGCAGATGGCGCGCAGCGTGGTGATCGCGTTGCAGCTCAACCCGGACCTCGCCGAGGCGGTTGCACTCGCCCACGACCTCGGCCACCCGCCCTTCGGTCACGTGGGCGAGGAGGCGCTCGACGAACTGATGCAGGGCCACGGCGGGTTCCGGCACAACGCCCAGGGCTCTCGCATCGTCGACGTGCTGGAGGACCGCTACGGCCATGGCTTCGGCCTCAACCTCACGCTCCTCACGCGTCGGTCGCTGCTCAAGGGCCGGGTCCCCGAGGGCTTCCCCCTGGCGCCGGACCTGCTGCCGAAGCAGTCGCCGCCGCTGGAGGCCCACATCGTCGACCTGTGCGACAAGGTCGCCTACCTGACCCACGACGTGGACGACGGCCTGCGGGCAGGACTGTTCGAGGAGGACGCGCTGGCGGACCTGCGGCTCTGGCGCATGGCCGGTGAGAGCAGCGGCAGCCGGGTGCGGCTGCGCCTCGTGAGCGAGATGGCCTCGCTGCTCATCCACGACCTGGTGACGGCAACGGAGTCCGCCCTGTCGTCGTGCCACCCCGGCGGCCCGCTGCCGCGCATCGCCCACAGTGGCGACATGGCCGTCGCAGCCAACGAACTGTTGGAGTTCCTGCGGCAGCGCTTCTACCGCTCGCCCCGAGTGCTCCACGTGATGGAGGACGGCGCGGCGCGCATCCGCACGCTGTTCAACCGGTTGGCGGCCGACCCGGCCCAGTTGCCCGAGCCCCAGCAGGGACGCATCGGACGCGACGGGCTGCACCGCACCGTGTGCGACTACGTCGCAGGGATGACGGACCGGTTCCTGATGCAGCAGACCTGATCAGCTGCGGATGCGGAACGTGTCGGGCGTGTTCGCCCGCAGGTGCAGCCTGCGCCCGGTGACCGGGTGCTCGAACTCGAGCTCGGAGGCGTGCAGCATGAGCCTGCCGCCGCGGTCGAGCTGTGAGCCGTAGCGGCGGTCCCCCACGATGGGGTGGCCGATGTGCGCGAGGTGCGCGCGGATCTGGTGCATGCGTCCCGTGAGGATGCTCACGCGCAGCAACGAGTTGCCTGCCCCGGTGGCCACGCGGCGGAACCTCGTGTTTGCAGGCTGGCCATCGGGGTGCACGCGCACCTTGGGACCGTCGGGCCGGCTGTCCTCGATGGGCTGCAGCGGCTCGTCGACTGCGCCCTGTTCCGGCGCGATGCCGGTGACGACGGCAAGGTAGGTCTTCTTCACGCCCTTGCCTCGGAACAGCTCGGATGCGGCCCGCAGGCCCTGGGGCGTGGTGCCGATCACCACGAGTCCAGAGGTGCCGCGGTCGATGCGGTGCGCGGGTGCCGGGTGGAACGTGGGAGTGGTGAGCGGGGCGAGCCGGACGCGGATCCACGCAGTGAGGTCGTCGCGCGTCCCGCTGCCCGGCTGCGAGGCCATGCCCGAGGGCTTGTCCACCACCAGCAGGTGCGCGTCCTGGTGCACGACCTCCGGCTCGAGTCCCTGCCACCGGACGGGCTCGACCGGTGCCGCTGGTTCACCGCCCTCGTCCCCCTCCTCACGGGGTGCGAGCGACTGGGAGTCCACCCGCATGCCGATGCGCATGCCCTCGGTGATGCGCAGGGAGGGCTCTGCCTTCCTGCCGTCGACGGTGATGCGCTTCGTGCGCAGCTGCTTGAAGATCGCGCCGAGCGGGACGTCGTCGAGGAGCTTGCGCAGGTAGCGGTCGAGCCGCTGGCCGGCATCGGCTGCATCGACGACGACTTCTCGGACGGGCGTGGGCACGCGCGCAGCTTAGGTGTCCACCCAGCACAGAGGTAGCATGCGGACCATGAACGTGGCCCCCGTCCTCGTCGCCTGCCTGGTGGCGTTCGCGCTCGCGTACGCCGTCTACGGGCGGGTGCTCGCGCGCCTGTTCCGACTGGACCCGAGGTTCCGCACACCGGCACACGAGCTGCGGGACGGCAACGACTACGAACCCACCACGCGCTTCTACCTGCTGAGCCAGCACTTCAGCGCCATCTCCGCAGCAGGCCCCATCGCCGGCCCCATCCTCGCCTCGCTCTGGTTCGGCTGGGAGCCCGCACTGCTCTGGATCGTGCTCGGCTGCATCTTCATCGGCTCGATGCACGACTTCGCGGCCCTCGTCGGCTCGGTGCGCCACCGCGCCTGCTCGATCGCCGAGATCCTGCGCACCAACCTCAACCCGCGCAGCTATGCGGTGTTCACGGTCTACATCTGGCTCGCGCTCGTCTACGTCATCACGGCGTTCACGGACATGACGGCGCGCGCCTTCGTCGAGAACCTCACCCTCACCGCGCCCGCGACGGAGACCGCCCCGGCAGCCGAGCTGCACATCGCAGGCGCCGGCGTGGCCTCCAGCTCGATGCTCTACCTCGCGCTGAGCATGGCCATGGGACTGGCCGTGCGGTTCCTCAGGCCGCCGCTGTGGCTCACGACCCTCGTGTTCGTGCCACTGGTGGGCGTGGCGATCTGGGCGGGACCGCACCTGCCCATCGTGTTGCGTGGCAGCGACGAGCTGCCCGCACTGCCGTGGGCATGGGCGATCCTCGCCTACTGCGGGATCGCCTCGATGATGCCCGTGTGGAGCCTGCTGCAGCCGCGCGGCTACCTGGGCGGCTTCTTCCTCTACATCACCCTGCTGGGCGGCCTGCTGGGCCTGCTGCTGGCCAACCCCGAGATGCAGTGGCCTGCCTACCGGGGCTTCACCTCGCCCAACGGCCAGTCGCTGGTGCCCTTCCTCTTCATCACCATCGCCTGTGGCGCGTGCAGCGGCTTCCACGGCCTGGTGTGCTCGGGCACCACCAGCAAGCAGATCGACCGCGAGCCCGATGCGCGCCTCGTCGGCTACGGGGGCATGCTGCTCGAGGGCGTGGTGGCCGTCATCTCCGTCGCCACGGTTGCGGTGCTGACCCTCGACTCGCCGGTGGCCAAGCTCGGGCCGGACAAGGTGTTCGGCTACGGACTCGGCACGTTCCTCACCGAGCTCGGCATCCCGCTCGAGTTCGCGGTCAGCTTCGGCATGCTCGCGTTCGCCACGTTCGTGTACGACACGCTCGACGTGTGCACGCGTCTTGCGCGCCACCTCTTCTGCGAGTTCACGGGCTGGCGCGGCCGGGCTGCGGGCGCGGTGGGCACCGTCGTCACGCTGCTGCTGCCCTTCTGGCTGATGGCACAAACCGCCACCGATGCCACCGGCAAGGCAGTGCCCGCATACATGGTGGTGTGGCCGCTCTTCGGCGCCACCAACCAGCTCCTTGCCGGCCTCACCCTCGTCGGCCTCACCCTCTGGATCGCAAACACCGGCCGCGGCTGGGTCCTGCGGCTCCTGGTGGGCGTCCCGATGGTGTTCATGATGGCCATGACCATCCATGCACTGACGCTGCAGGTGCTGGGCGCCAAGGGCTGGGGCCCGATCCCGGTCGTCGGCACCGTCCTGTTGGTCCTCGCCCTGTGGATCACGGGCGAGGCGCTGGTGGGCGCAGTCACCGGCAGGCGCGCCCGGGACGCAGTGTCCTGCGACGGCCCGCACGGCGACTGAGCCGGTGCGGGCGCGCAGCCTCCGCGTTCAGTTGACGTCGACCAGCAAGTCGATCCCGTTCGAGGTGACGGCACCGAACAGGTTGATGCCCGGCGCGAAGGCAAGCGACTGGCCGTACACGTGCAGGCCGGCGAAGGACGGCTGGTTCGGCAGCGTGAGCGGGACGCTTGCGGTCGTGCCGGTCACGAAGAACACCTGCGTGCTGTCCGCCCCTGCGTACTGGCTGCAGCCGGGCATGCCGAGGGAACCGAGGGGCAGGCCTGCGGTGTAGCTGGTGAAGCTGAGGAACGTCGCGCCCAGCGCCGCGCCCGAGGGGAACGAAGAGGTGACCAGGTTGCAGGTCTGGCCAAGGCGCGGACGCCCGCTCAGGCCGAGCTGCAGGCCGAGACCGTCCGGCTGCGCGAGGAAAGGCAGCGCCGTGGTCAGGTCGCGGTTGCCCGGGTCGCGGGCAGGGGCACCCTGCGTCCAGCCCACCAGCAGCTGGTGCGAAACGTTGGACACGGTCTGGTAGCGGTACTCGATGTTGCCGAACGCATCCAACTCGACCTGGAAGCTGTTGAGCGTGGCCTGCTGGAACTCGGGCACGTTGCTCCAGGTGACCACCACGGACTGGTTGCCGGGCACCACGTCGAAGTGGATCGACCCGCCCCCGGAGGGGTTCCAGTCGGTCCATGCCGGTGCCAGGCGCACGGGCCCGGCGAGGAGCGCCGTGGAGGTCGGGTTGAACTGGCCCGTGGTTGCCGTGGTGGGCTGCAGCAGCACGTAGCCGTTGGAGCAGACCTGCAGGTTGCTGGTGCTGCCGCCGGCGTAGGGGAAGGAGAACGGCAGCAGCTGGGCGGGCGAGATGGTGTCGTCCCCCATCGCGAGCGGCGCGGCCACCGGCGTGAACCAGGTGCCGGTGCCGGCGCCAACCAGGTACGTGGAGCCCGCGTTGGTCATGCGGACCGAGCTGCTGGACAGGTCGAAGCCGCCATTGGCGAACTGCTCGTACCAGGTCAGTGCCGTGTCGTAGCAGCCGTTGCCGTAGCGCTGGCCGTTGGCGACACCGGGCGGGTAGTCGAAGCCGAACTCGAGGACCACCAGACCGCCCACCAGCGTGGTGCCCGTGGTGGCCGTGGCGTTGGTCGCCTGGCAGCGCCCACCGAGGATGCTGAGGGGCGGCGTCGCACTGCTGTTGAACGCGGCGTCGTGGATGGCGGTGGACCCGGTGAGCGAGCCGGTGGGGATCGTGATCTCGGTCACGAGGTCCGCACCCAGGGTCGGGTTGTAGAGGAACGGGGTCTGCAGCTGCAGGTCGACGTACCAGTTGTTGGGCGTGAGTCCCTGACCGGCAGCGAGGGTCACCGTGCCCGAGTAGACCGTGGTGAGGTCGGGACCGAGGTTGCTGGCGAACGTGGCGGACGGCGTGAGGCAGTCGACCGCAGCACTGGCGAGCGAGACGGTGGCCGTGCTGTAGGTGCCAGTGGGGACAGTGCTCGCGCCGTTGGCGCGCCAGCGCAGTCGGTTCACGAGGATGGGGTGGTCGACGCCGTTGTTGGTGAAGTACGAGGAGTCGTAGATCCATTGCACGCGGCGCTGCGTGGTGCCCTGGCCCCAGCCGAAACCCGTGCTGCCCGGTGCTTCCGTGTTCGTGTACTCGGGCGGGATGACGATGCGACCCTGCTGGGCCGAGAGCAGCCCGGCGGTGCCGAGCACGACAAGGGCGAGGGAGAAGTGCTTCATGGAGACTGAGGGGAGAGGGTCGAACTGCACAGGAACACGAGCCGGAAAGGCTAGCTCCGGCTTCGGCAGCGGGAACTGCAAGCCGTGACAGGTGCACGGCATCCATGCGCCCCGACGTACACAGTCGGCAGGCCGGGCCCAGGGCTCAGGCTCTTGGTCCGCCGCCCCGTCGTGAGGGCAGCAGCAGGACCACCACCAAACCGACGCCGGCAACCACCGCGACCAGCTCCCAGCGCACCTCTGCGCCGACGATCCAGTCGCTCACGGCAACCACTGCGGCTGCGACACCGAACAACACGGCCGTGCCACGACGGCCGAGGCTGCGGAGCATTCACAACATGGTCAGCGGGCTCCCTCCAGCGGGTCCACGGCATCCGGGCGCACTGCCTCCTCCACCGTCAGCGGCGGGCGGCCCGAGAACGGCTGTACCCGTACCGAGCACGCCTCGACGTCGCACATGGAGCAGTAGCTGCGGTGGCAGGGGTCGGTGTGGAAGACGAGTTCACCCTGGATGCCAGCGTCCTTGATCACGCGCGCAGACAGCCCGTCGGCGTAGTCGTGCGCCGTCTGCACCGACCAGAACTCGGGCACCACGAGGTGCGCGCTCACGTGGTGGAATCGGCCGGCACGGATGGCACGCAGGTGGTGCAGCCGGATCATGCCGCGGCCGATGTGGGGCTGGAGCACGGTGACGAGCCTTGCGAGCAGTTCCGGGTCCTCCTCGTCCAACAGCCCTGCCGCGGCAGTGCGCACCAGCTTGCCGCCGGTCCAGAACAGCAGCAGCGCCACGACGATGGCGACGACCGGGTCGAGCCATGGCAGGTCCGTGATCCACACGAGGCCGAGGCCTGCGATGATGCCCACGCTGGTCCAGAAGTCGCTGAGGACGTGCTGCCCGTCCGCGACGAGCGTCATCGAGTGGTGCTTGCGGCCGGTGCGCACGAGGAAGACCCCCAGCACGGCGTTGCCCACGCCTGCTGCCGCGGTGATCCAGATGCCTGCGTCGAGTTGCTTGAGCTCGGGACCCTCCAGGAGCGCGCCCACGGACTCCCACAGGATGAGCGCAGCGGCAAAGGCGATCAGGCCGCCCTCGAAGGCGGCAGAGAAGAACTCGATCTTGCCATGGCCGTAGGGATGGTTGCGGTCGGCAGGCTCGTGAGCGAACACGAGACCGCCGAGGGCGAATGCGGCAGCAACCACGTTGACGATGGACTCGAGGGCGTCCGAGAACACCGCCATGGAGCCGGTGAGCACGTAGGCCCACCACTTGGCGGCGAGCAGCACGATGGCGACGACGAGGGAGATGAGGCCCGCGCGCAACCGCACGCGGTTGTCCTCCTCGACCGAGATCGCCGGCTCGCTGCGCACGTCCCCATGGTACGCAGCGAGCGCGGGCTGCCGAACGGAATCCTGCCGCGCGCGTGCGCGCAGCAGGCCTTACGTCATTGCACCCGCACGAACAGGTGGTCGACGTACAGGGTGTCGAGCGCGGTGGCGTTGCGCGAGCTGTTGGAGTCGATCACGCGCACGCGCAGGTTGCCGCCCAGGCCGCTGGGCAGGCTGAAGGTCTGGTAGGTGCCGTTGTCGGCCGTGCGGCTCACGGTGAGGGCGTTGGTCCACTTGCCGCGCGAGTTGAGGTACTGCACGGTGAACGTGTCGCCGTCGGTCGACGCACTCTGGTAGGCCTTCACGTTCAGCACCCGGGTGCCGGTCGTGGGCACGTTGGGGATGGTCCACTCGTGCTCCAGGCTGCTGGAGTTGCCTTGCACCACCTCCCGGACCGACCAGTAGCTGCTGTCGGCAGTCGTGACCTGCGCCAGCGTGCCACTCACGGTGCCGTGGTTCGTGAGCTGCGTCGCGGGAACAAGGTCGAGGGCGGCGAAGGTGGTGTCGCTGGCCACGTTGCTCCACGCCGAGGCACCGGCGGCGTTCGTGGCGCGCACGCGGTACCAGCGGGTGGCGTTGGCCGGCAGCCCGCTGTCGGTCCAGGTCACCGAGTTGGCGGCAAGGGAGGCCACCTGGGCGAAGTTCACGTTGTCGCTGGAGCGCTCCACGACGAAGTTGGTCTCGTCCGCCGAGGCATCGGTCCAGTTCAACCGGATCGAACTCGAGCTGAGCGCGGTGGCGAGCAGGCCCGTGGGTGCAGCGGGCGGCTGCGCCTGCTGTGTCGTGGCGCTTGCCACGTTGCTGTAGGCAGAGGTGCCGCCTGCGTTGTAGGCCTGCACGCGGTACCAGCGCGTGGTGTTCTGGGCCAGCGTGGCATCCGCGTAGGCGATGGAGCCGGCACCCAGCGTCGCGATGCGGCTGAAGGTCACTCCGTCCGCCGAGCGATCCACGTAGTAGCCGCTCTCGTTGCCTGCGTTGTCGGTCCAGCCGAGTTGGATCGTGGTCGTGCTCGTGCCCGTTGCCGTGAGGCCCGTGGGCGCACTCGGGGCCGCCACCAGGGTCGTGGCAGTCGCCGTGTTGGACCATCCCGAGGTGCCAGAGGTGCCGGTCGCACGGACGCGGTACCAGCGCTGGGTGGCCTCGGGCAGGCCCGTGTCGGTCCAGGTGACGGTGCCGGCAGCGACGCTGGTCGCGGGCGTGAACGTCACGTTGTCCGCCGAGCGCTCGACCTGGAAGCCGGTCTCGTTGTTAGAGGCATCGGTCCAGTTGAGGCGGATCGAGCTGGAGCTCAGTGCGGTTGCCGTGAGACCGGTGGGCGCGTTGGGCACAGGTTCGGCAGGCGTCGTGGCACTCGTGGAGTTGGAGGGCGCCGAAGAGCCAGAGCCGTTGTAGGCACGCACCTGGTAGAAGTAGAGCGTCGAGCCGGTCACACTGGTGTCGGTCCACGTGACGACGTTGGCACCGACGAGCGCGACCTGCGTGAAGAACGTGCCGTCCAGGGACCGTTCAACCTCGAAACCAGCCTCGTTGGCGGCATTGTCGGTCCAGTCGAGGCGGACGGAGTTCCAGGCCGCCGCGTTGGCCACGAGCGCACTGGGCGGCGTGGGCGGTGCCGGCGGCGCGACCGCGATGCCGCTCACCACGAGCGCGTAGTCGGCGTCGAGCGCCGCGGTCTCCACGTGGGAGTCCTGGTTGAGCTCGGCGGCGATGACCTCGACGGTCCACGCGCCGGCCTCGGGGTTGAGCAGGATCACGTTCTCGACGGTGTCGATGGTGTTGGGGACACCGCCCGCCACCGAGGTGTTGCCGTCGAGCAAGCCGTTGTTGCCCCAGTAGACCGTGCCGCTGGGCGAGGTGACCTTCAGGTCGAGGTTGTTGATGCGGTGGATGGTCGCCGTCGGGTTGGCCGCCGGGTCGCGGTAGACCATGGTCGCCTTCAGCTCCGGCGTGCCCACAGGCACGGTCACGCTGTGCGTCTGGCTCTGCAGGTTGCTGAGCACCACCGACTCGTCGACGATCAGCATGTTGCCGCGCAGGACGTGCATCTTGGTCAGGTCCGGGTGGCCCCAGCCCTGCTTCACGCGGCTGAGGTTCGCGGTGGAGCCGCTGAACGACCACTGCGTCGCCGTGTTCACCAGCACGGCCTTCGCCGTGGTGTTCTGGGGACGGTTCTCGAATACCGTCGCACCGGCATTGGCGTTGCCGAACAACCCGAGGTGCCACATCTGGTAGAAGAGCCCAAGGTGGCCGGCCACGATGGGCGTCGCCGCAGACGTGCCGTTGAAGCCCGAGTAGTAGTTGGTGGTCGAGTAGCCCGACGTGCCCGACCAGTCCGTCGTGTAGACGCTGTCGTAGAAGCTGGCGATGTCGGGCTTGATGCGCCCGTCTGCCGCCGGGCCGATGCTGGCCCCGTTCCACTGGTCGTCGGCCTTGGACAGCGTGTTCTGGTGGCGGATGCCGCCCACGCTGATCACGTTCTTGGCCCAGGCCTGCGGGCGCGAGCTCTGCGTCCCGGTGTTGCTCTGGGAGTTCAGGATGCTGATGCGGCTGAAGTCGAACAGGATCCGGTCCATGTCCTGGCTGATGGACGTGTAGGCCGTCGTCAACGTGCTGCCCCAGCTGTTGGACTGGAGCACGCACTGGTAGGGCAGCCCTGCGTTCTGCAACTCACCCGTGTGCGCGTACCGGCTGCCGCCCTGGAACGTGCCGTAGTAGGCGGCAACCGGCGTGGCCTCCGGCATCACACCGCGCGCCTGCGCGCTGCCAGCACCGGTGCCCGCCACGATGCCCGTGGTGCACGTGCCGTGGTCGCCAGCCGGCACCGATCCGTGCAGCACGTGGTGCTGGAGGTCGGGATGCGTCGTGTCCGTGCCACCGTCCATCACCTCGACGCGCACGCCCTGGCCGCGCAGTGCAGACTGCGTCTCCACGTAGTTGGTGCCGTGGAACTGGCGCACGATGTCCATGTCCTGCTCCGGCGCCCCCCACCGGTCGACCCAGGTCACCACGTCGAGGGACACGAGCTTCGGCAGCGCGTCGAGCGGGATCGTCACCGTCATCAGCTGGGTGGGCTCGCTCACGTGGTCGACGGTCCCGTCGACCGTGGCCACGAACCGTGCAACGCGCTCCTTGTCCGCCATGCCGTCGCGGGCCGTCAGCAGGTTGAGCGCAATGCGCTCACTGCGCCGCTCCGGAGTGCGCAACGCCTCCAGCAACTCCTCCTCCAGCTTGTAGGCCGGGTGGTACGGGACGACGGCGCGCACGAACGGCAGCGCGCGCACCGCGGCTGCCAGTTCCAGCGGCATGCGCCACAGGTTGGCGTGGTTGGGCAGGAAGGCGAGGTTCTCGCCGCCCATGGCCACCAGCTGCTGCCGGTAGGCCTCCATGCCCTGGCTCCAGTACTGCACGACGAACAGTTCGTTGTCCGCCGTCGCGGCGAGTTCGGCGGGCACCACCGGGTCCCCCTGCAGCGGGTCGAACGTGGCAAAACGCAACCGCAGCAGGTGGTCCGTGGCCAGCATCGCACCCAGGGCGCCCTTGCCGGTGCCCACGGCCACCTTGGTCACGACGGAACCGTCGGCTGCCTGTTCAAGACCCTGCACGGCGTGCACCGTGCCCGTGACGTCGGCCACCACTCGCTGGAGGAAGACCTCCTGCGCAGACAGGGTGCCTAGGGAGGCGAACAGGCCGAGAGTGGTGAGGATCCGTTGCATGGCAGGAGCTACCGGGGTCCGGAGTGGCCGCGCGCAGGCGCGCGCGAGGACAGTTTACGTCAGTCTGGGCCCGCGGGCGCCCGGGTCCATACGCACGAGGTGGAGGGTCCGTCTCCGGGTGGGACCAGCGGCCCTGCGCAACGCGGCGAGGTGCCACGGCATGCCTCCCGCATGCCTTCAGCGACCGGGGGCGAGGAGCACGGCGTTGAGGAAGAACAGGTTGAGCCCGTCGGCGAACGCACGCACGTTCGGGTCCTCGGCAAAGGCGATCACGTGGCCGCGCCCTGCAGGCTGGTGCACGAGCCAGGCCTTCTGCGCCATCTGGCGCTTCGTCTCCGGCCAGAGGAAGCCGGACAGCCAGAGCGCATCCTCCTTGCCGTAGACCACCACGTTGGTGCCCTGGTCCAGCTTCACCGGTGAGTAGATGTCGCTCGACTCGTGCACCACGTTTGCCGTCGGACCGTAGCCCGAGCCGAGCCAGTGCTCGGCGTCCACCACGGCACGCACGATGGCACCCGGGGTGCGCGGTGGCGGCTCCTTCTCGGGCTGGATGGCCTTCTCGTAGTCGAAGGGCATGTCGTCCTTGCCGGGCTTGGGGTCCTGTTTCGCCTCGGCGGTTGGCTCCGCGGACTTCGGCGCCTCGCCGGACGCAGCGGGCTGCGCAGGCTCCTTCTCGCCCTTCGCCTTGGGCTTCTGCAGGTCCTCGGCACTGGTGGCCAGCAGCTTCACGCCTTCGTCGGTGAGCCAACGGGTGGAGGACCCCATCGCAACCAGGACACCGCCGGCGCGCACCCAGCCCGCAAGCCGCTCGGCGCCGTCGCGCCCCAGCACCCTGCCGAGCCCGATGGACTCCGGCAGCACCACCACGTCGAAGTGCTTGAGGTCGGCGCGCGCGAGCTGGGCCGTGCGGATCTTGGTGACCGGCACGCCGTAGCGCTGCTCGAGCAGGTAGCGCGTCCAGCCCGCCGAGTTGGCACCCATGGGCGTGTCCCAGGCCATCGCGACGCGTGGCTTGCGCAGCACGTGGCCCTCGTTGCTGCCGAAGCTCACGCCGGACTCGACCCAGGAGGTGTCCGTGGCGCCCAGCTGCACACCGTGGCGCAGCGCGGCAGCACTGACCCGCGCATGCAGGTCTGCAGGGTTGCCGTTGGTGCGGATGACGCAGGAGCCGCGCGGGTAGTCGGTGCCGCCGATGCGGAAGGGCTTGTTGAGCGAACGGATGCGGATGCCCTGCTGCAGCAGGTCCGCAACCAGTGCGGCGGACCCGTTGCCGTCCCACGGCACGAGGTAGGCCACCGTGGCGGCGGGCGGTGCACTCACGCCAGTCGCGGCGGCACCGGGGGCGAGCCGCTCGCGGGCACCCTCTGGTGCACTGGCAGTGGTCCAGCACTCGACGTCGAACAGCAACGGCAACGACCACCCCGTGAGGTCGTAGAACTCCAGGTCCTGGCGGCGGCGCTGCCGCTCGGCCTGCTCCTTGAGGAACCCCTCGTCCATGTCGATGTGCTTGGAGAGCAGCACCGTTGCAAGGCGCTTGGCAGGCTGGGCCAGCGACACGACGTAGCTGCCCGCCGGGAACCGCTGCGGCGCGGCCGTGCCGCCCACGAGGGGCGCAGCAGCGGCAACGGAGAGTTCACCGGTCGCACGGTGCACCTCGATGCCCTGGTCGGTGAGCAGGTTGACCAGCCGTGCGAGCCGCGTGCGGTCCCCGCGGTCGGGGAACACGAAGGCGCGGACGGCACCGTTCTCGCCCTCGGCCACCGCGCTGCGGCGGAACTCGAGGAAGTCGCGCAGCAGCAGCGACTTGTTCGCGGCCACCGACTCGAGCGTGGAGAGCGATGCCACGAA
The DNA here is from genome assembly GCA_041178545.1 of Planctomycetota bacterium. GTDB lineage: Bacteria > Planctomycetota > UBA1135 > UBA1135 > UBA2386 > JBEATZ01. The sequence continues at coordinate 1,611 of JBEGVB010000029.1, read as the reverse complement.
GTGGTTGCGCACCGCCTCGCGGAACGTGAGCCTCGACTCGTCCTCGCGGCGCAGCACCAGCCCGCGGACGCCCGCCTGCTCGTAGGTCATGCCGATGGCACCGTGGAAGGTCGGCCACCCCTCGCCGTAGCCAGGGTAGAACGAGTCGAACTCCTCGCGCGTGAAGTAGTCGATGCCGAACCGGTCGAACCACTTCGCGTTGTTGCGCCCGAAGCGCTCCAGCGACGCACGCTGCGTGGCGGTGATCTCCGGGTTCAGTGGCAGCGCCGGCGGCGCGAAGTAGTAGGTCGAGTTGCCGCTCATCTCGTGCAGGTCCACGTACACGAGGGGCATCCACTGGAGGAACGCCTGGACGCGCGCGCGGGTCTCCCGCTGCGTCATGGCGAACCAGTCGCGGTTCATGTCGAAGAGGTAGTGGTTCGGCCGGCCACCGGGCCACGGCTGCACCCGTTCCGCAGCGGAGGGGTCCGGGTCCGGGAAGGGGCCGCGGTTCTGGCGGTGGGAGAACACGAAGCGCTCGCGACCGTCCGGGTTCTGCAGCGGGTCCACGACCACCACCGTGTCGGCGAGGATCGCATCGACCATGGCGTCGCCGCGAGCGGCGAGCAGGTGGTGCAAGAGGGCCAGCGCTGCATCGGTGCACGAGGCCTCGTCGCCGTGCACCGAGTAGGCGAGCCACGCCACCGCAGGCACCGAGCCGAGCAGCCGGTCTGCGGCACCGTGGTCCAGCGTTCGCGGGTCGGCGAGCTGCTGCATGGCCTGCTGGATCTCCGGCAGCCTCGCGATGTGGCCCGGGCTGGACACGACCGCGTACCACAGGCGACGGCCCTCCCACGACCTGCCGTACTCCACCAGCCGCATGCGGTCAGGCGCAGCTGCCGCCAGCGCCTGCAGGTACTGCTCGGTCTCGACATGGGTGACGGCATCGGCTCCCGGCTCGAAACCCACCACCTGGCGCAGCGTCGGCACCGCAGGGTCCAAGGTCACTCCCGGCCAGAACGGCTCCGGCTGCTGGGCGCGGAGGACGGGAACCACACAACAGGCGACCAGGAGGGCGACAGTGCGCATGCGGGCCATGGCGGCAAGGCTATCGGGGCAGTCGCGGGAAGGCGCGAGCGAGTTGGGCGCAGGGCCCAACACCCGTTGGGGCCGCCACGCCACACAAGTCCCCGACTGCGACGCTCCCGGTGCCGCGCATCCTTCCCTTGGCAAGGAACCATGGCACCCGTGACGAATTCGATGCGTCCGATGCGTTGGGCGCATCGATGACTTCCCGTCATACTGCTCCCGGTTCCTTCCGTGCCATCGGCCGTCCCCGCCGTCCGGCACCGGAGGCCGAGAACCCACCAGACCACACCATGCTGAACCGCACTGCTCTCGTCGTGCTCGGACTCGCAGCCGCTGCTGCTGCACAGGACCCCTCGGAGCGCTTCCCGCGTCCTCTCGCCGTGCCCATCCCCGTCCTCGACCAACGCATGGAGCAGGAGAGCCCTGCCTGGCAGCGTTTCGTGTCCGAGTCGGGCGGCACCTGGGTGAGCCGCTGGAACCATGCGACCCGCACCCCGCGCGTCGTCTACGGCACCGGCCTCGAGCTCGCCGACTGGCGCGGCA
>JBEGVB010000028.1:0-9590 GCA_041178545.1 Planctomycetota bacterium | reverse complement strand
ACAGGGCCTCGAGCACGAGGTCCAAGCGCTGGAACAGCCTATTCACCACACTCGTGAACTCCTCGCGGGTGACGTACCTGCCGGCCACGAGGACCTCAATCTGGCTGACCTTGTCGGCCAGCTCCTTGTCGGTCTCCTGCAGCTGGCGCAGGCTGTCCCAGATCACCTTCAGTCCCCAGCCCAACAGGGCGGAAACCAGGCCGAACAAAGTGTTCACGACAGTCTGTTCCACGGGCATCTTTCTAGGGTTGGAAGGCTTCGTACGGGCACCGAGTCAGCGCTCGGACGCCTTGGATGCGCGGCCCGTGATGAGGCCGCGGGCCACGTCAAGAGGGTTGGTCGGCTCGATCTTGCCGCGCTGCCAGTCGACCAAGTAGCCGAGCGGGCGAGCCAGCACGACCAGCGGCAGCCCGGTGAGCTGGGTGATCGCACTGATGGAGTCGCGCACGGTCTTGCCCGTGAGGTCGCGGTCCTCGTCGGCTGCGGCCTTGATCAGGTTCACCAGGCCAGACGCCGAGCGGTACAGCGAGACCAGTGCCGGCGACGCCGCCACCTTGTCGCCGAACGCACGGTCGCCGAACTGCTGTTCGATGAACCCGTACACAGCCGGACCCACCGCCGGCACGAAGGCTGCGGCGCCGCGGACCTGCGACAGCAGGAAGATGTCGATGCCGTCCCAGACGACGCCGTCCAGCATCCACTCCTCCTCCTCGGGGTCGTCCATCTTCCACGAGCCCCAGAGCGTCTTGGCGATCGCCTCGCTGATGGCCATCGGGATCATGAACGTGACCAGCGCAGTCCTGGCCTTGTTGTCCTTGGCGTAGCCGATCGCGTTGAGCACGTTGTTGAAGTACCCGGTGAACTGCGTCCAGGCCCGCTGCCACGGCGTGCCCACCTCGTAGTTCGCCACGTCCTCGGGGTTGAACGAGCCCTGAGCCAGGCGCACGGTGCTGTTCGCCTCGAGCACGGCGCGGCGCTCCAGATCTGCCTGCGTCTCGCCCTCGCGCGGGTTCGCCATCGTCTGGTCGTAGGATCCCATCCAGGTCACGATGTCGACCTGGTTCTGGACCATGCCCTGCAGCGCGTACGCCTTGCGCGCGGTCCACGCCTGGACTCGCGTCCAGTTGCTTGGATCGCGCAGCATCTCGTCCAAGTCGGTGCGCAGGCTGCCGGTCTGGTTGTCCATGCGGTCGCGCATGAAGTCGCTGCGCTCAAGGATGAAGTTGCTGACATCCCTCGGCGCCTGACCGTAGCGCTTGAGCGCACCGACAAGGTAGGGCGTCTTGACATACGCCATCGAGGCTGTGATGCCGGTGAGCTGCTGCAGCGCGTTGACCGGGTTGAGCATCATCACCGCGATGCCGGTGTTGCGGCGCAGGAACTTGCCCACCGCGTTCCACAGCGGGTCGCCGCCCTGCTTGTACAGGGACTGCGTCGCGGCGCGGTCGAGCCACGGCATCAGCACGTTGCGCACGAGGTTGGGATGGATGCGGTTCAGCATGCCCTCAAGCGACACGCGGTTGCCGTTGCCGTCTTCGTACGAACCCTTCAACAGCTTCAGAACGTCGCGGATGCGGGGCTGCACGTACGCGTACCGCATCGACTTGTCGATGTGCGTGGCGATCTCGCGCACGTCGAGCGTGAGCGGACGCTTGCGATAGTTGTCGACGCGCTCCTTGACGTTGCCGAACTGCACCTTCGGCATCATCTGCTTGAAGTCCTCGACCATGGACTCGAGCGTCTCGGTGTCCTGCGCGGTGCCCATGAGGTCTCGGTCTGCCGCAGCCGGCACATAGCCGCCGCGGTACGTCTTCGAGGTCCCGTCCTTGAACTCGACGGTGAACTCCTGCGCCGGCACTTCCTTGAAGTAGTAGCCCTCGAGGTAGAGATGCGCTTCCTGCAGGAGCGGCTTGATCTCCTCGAGCATGTTCCACACGTTCTGCGCGAAGTCGAAGTGCTCCTCGCGCAGCCGGCCTTCCTGGATCAGGCGCGTGCGCAGCGCCATCCACTTTGACGGGTCGACGTTGCCGTTCTCGTCGAACGTGGCCCATGAGAATCCAGGACCTCTGCCGGCGATCAGCACCTTCTCCATGTTGGAGCGGTTGCCCATGTGCAGCAGCAGGCCGAGGATGTCGGCGTCACCGTTGGTGAACGTGTAGCCGAACTCCTTGGACACGATGGGGCGGTTGTCCATCGGGACGTTCCGCAGCAGCTTGACCAGCCTGGCGTTGAACTCGGTCGCGCGCTTCCTGTACTGGTCGAGCGACAGGCGCAGCTCGTCCAGCATGAGCTCGCTGAAGGCGCCGCGCTCGCCGCCGTCCAGCGCGCGGAACAGGTGCTCGACGCGGGTCAGGTTGCCCTTGGTCCCCAGCAGCAGCCGGCCGACGCGCTGCTGATCGGTGAGGGCCTCGACCTCGCCGGCGATCCTGCCAGGCACCAGACCTGCGACCGTCTCGGCCATGCGCTGCACGGCTTCCTCGACCGCCATCGTGCGCTCGCCGAGGACGATCTCGCGGTCGCGCTTGGCCCTGGCGTACAGCGACTTGACCGCGTCCATGAGCGCCTGGAACTCGCCCAGCGTCAGGTCGCGGTAATCGAACTCGCCCTGCGCGAAGCGGGCCATGAGCGGGCGCAGCTCCTCGAACAGCGTCGGGTTGTAGCGCTCAAGCAGCTCAAGGTAGTTGACCGTGCGGTCGACCTGCGAGTCGGTGGCCAGGCCCACGCGGGCCAGGATCCAGCGCGCGGCCATGACCACGTTCACGTCGTAGCCGCGATCGGCCAGCTTCTCGTTGGCCACCATGAGCCGCGCCGACCACTCGATGAACTTGTCGATCTCTTCGCGCGCGCGGGTGGACTCCTCGACCAGCTGGTTGTTCAGCAGCTGCCGCTGCTTGGCCTTGGCTGCGGCCTCGGGATCACCAGACTTGCGGTCCTTGCCGGGGCGGATAGCTGCCTCGGCCTCGCGGGCGGCGCGCACCTCGGCCTGCGAGTAGCGGTCGGGGCGCAGCGAGCGCACCGTGTTGGACTCGAGGATGCGCCTCGCGGCGAACTTGGCTGCGGCCACGAGCAGGCGCACCGGCTGCTGCGACTTGGTCAGGAACTTCTGCTCGACCGCAAGGAACCGCGCGCGGGCCTCGCTGTGCAACGCGTCCTCGACGGCCGCCTCAAGCATGTCCGGCGTTGCCAGCTCGCCGTAGTTGGTGAGCATCTCCTTCTGCGCCCTGGCTGCGACCTCCTCCTGCAGGGGCAAGGCGCCGGCGAGCGCGCGCACCATCTGGTCGGCAGAGTCGTAGCCGAAGAAGGTCGCCATCGCCTCGGGGTCCTGGCCCTTGGTCGAGAGCATGCCGTTGCGGCCGACGCCGAGGCGCTTCTCGATCGCGGTGCGCTCGGCTTCGTCGAGGTTGGCGATCATGGAACGCACGGCCTCAAGTGACAGCTTGCTCTCGCCAGGCGCCTTCTTCAGGAGCTCGATCGCCATGTACACCTGCTCCTGCCGGACCTCGCGCTCGACGGCCTCCTCGATGGCGCTGCGCACCTCGGCCGCCTGCTTCTGGATCTGCTTGAGCATCCGGCTGCGGGCGTTCTTCAGCCACCGCAGCTGCGACAGGCTGGCCTTGGTGAGGTCGGTGACCGCGGCGTCGTGCGCTTCCTGCAGCACGGCTTGGTACTCGTCCCACTGCTCCTCGGAGAACCCGGCCTTCAGGAACTGGTCCAGCGACTGGTACAGCGGGAGCATCCTGCGGATCTCTTCCGCCTGGGTGATCGTCTCCTCGCTGGCCAGCATGCGGTCGAACACCGCGCGCACCTCGGGCGTGAGCATCGGCAGGTCCGACCCGTACTTCGCACGGTAGATCGGGTTGAGCTTGTCGCGCACGTTCTTGTACACCCGGATCATCCAGGTGCGCATGCGGTCGAACACGCCCTGCAGGCCCTTGGTCGGAGCCTTGCCCTCGTACGCGTAGACCTCCCAGTTGTAGGCCAGCGCCTCGTGGAACTTCTCCTGCTGCTCGGAGGACATGGCGTTCCACTGCTGGACCAGGTTGCCGGCGGCGTTGATGGTCATGCCGCCCTTGTCGGCGAACCACCGCAGCAGGGTCTCCACGTCCTGCACGACCTGCGCCGGCGCGCCTTCGGTCGAGGCCACGCGCACCATCGTCGTGAAGAAGAAGTGCGCCATCTCGTGGATGACGGTCGACGGGTCTGCGTTCTTGTTCAGCACCGCGAGCCGCAGCTCGGGGAAGAACGCACCGCGTCCTGTCGGCGCGCTGAGAGGACTCAGCCCCTGGGCTGCGGCAGCATCGACAGGAACAGGCGCTCCTGCGATCGCGGGTCGTTGCCCGGCTGGTCCTGACTCGGCAGGCCGCCCTGCTGCTGCTTCTGCAGCCCGGCGACTTGCTGCCGCAACGCCTTCACGAGCGGACTGTCCGATCCAAGTCCGTCCTGCAGCGCCCTCTCCAACAGCTTCTGCGCCACTTGCAGCTGCGTCTTCTTGGTCGATGACATTGATCTGTTCCTGGTAGGTGCCGTTGAAGGCAACGCGGGTCTCGTAGTGGAGCACCGCAGCGTGACTAACTTCGCCAACCTCGGAAGCAACGCGGTCGGCGAGCCTGATGAACTCGCTGGCCTTGTCCTCCATGAGCTTGGCAAGCTCTTGTTCCGAAAGGTTAACAAACTCGGCGCCTTCGCGCACGTCGATCTCTGGGACGAACTGAAACCGCACGCCAACCACCGGTGCCATGGCCCCCAGAACGGGACGGCCGTCGGTGATCACCGTGTAGTCGCCAACGCCAAGGCCTTCCAACTTGGCAAGCACGGACTCCAGCTTGTCCATCGCCTTGCCCTCGCGGAAGTAGATCTCGACGCCAGGCCGATGGCGGGTGTAGTCGATGTCCTCGTTGTCGCGCAGAACGCGAGACAGCGCGACCGAATCCTGCCTGTTGTCCCGTGCTTCGACAAGCATCTGGCGCCACAGGCGCATGATGTTGACGCCCTCGCGCGACGTGATCTCGAGGTCGATCGCACGCTTCTTCTGCCCACCATAAAGGGCCTGCGTGCTCTGCACCTTTTGGCCAACGATCACCGCGTTCGGGTCGCTTTCCTTGATGCCGAGCGACAGGCGTGACTGCAGTTGCGCCTGCTCTGCATCGGTAGGGACATGGCCTTCGCCTTGCCATCCTGGCGAAGTCTCTTGCGACACCATGCCCTGGAATCGGTCGAGCCTCCTCTTCATCGCGTCAAGCGATGCAATCGCATCCTCGCGCTCCTTCGGGGTAGACAAGCTAGAGTCTGCAACACGACGCAGCTCGGCGATCTTTTCGCGATCGGCAATACCGGCAAGCGCAGACTCGAACTCGAACGATCCGCCTTCGCCGGCCGCCGAGGTCCAGTTGTTCTTGGTCCAGACCTCCTTCTCCAAGAACCACACAATCGCCTGCAGGTCGTCGTCGTTGATGTTTTCCAGCAACGCGTTCCGCCTCAGCGTCTCGTCGGCGCGGATCAGTTGCACAGCGCCGGCGAACACGTCTTGGCCCATGCCGAACTGACCCGTGGTCTCGCCGCTCGGCAGCATTGCGCCGGCAACGCCGCTCTCCGCAACCACTGGCACGCGCAGCATGCCAGCGATGCGGTTGAGAAGTCGGGCCGCCCACACGTCGATCGTGGCGCGCTCACGGAACCCGATCAGGTTTCCGCTGAAGTTGAGTGCCTTGGGAGCGGTTTCTCCGCGACCGATGGCGGCGTTCTCTTCCTTGACAGTGCGCCAAAGGTCCACAAGCGTGCGGACAATGTTGCGGCCGTTGAACCCATACTTGGCCCCGCTCTCCTTGACCGGAATCAGATCGTCAGGGAGCTCGCGCAACTTGGACATCTCGTCGTAGCGCCGCAGGTATTCAGGCTGGCTCTCGAACGCTTTCTTGGTGTAGAGCGATGCCTCTGCGCGGATCGCCGCTTTCTCGGCATTTCTGTTTAGAGCGCGCCAGTCGCTTTCTTCGCGGATCTCGGAAAGCGTGAGCGGTTTCGGCTGCGTTGTTCCGTCCTTCAGCGTGCGCGTGCCAGTAGGAGTTTTCTCCTCTTCTGCAATACGACGCTGCTCGTACTCAACTCGAGCCTGCTTGACATCGGCGTCGATAGCTGCAATACGCCTTGCTCGATCTGGCTCGGTCTCGACTTCCTTTGCTTCAAGCCTTGCGAGTTCTGTTTCATACCAAGCCTGGAACTCGATCTCGCCGGCTTCGACCTGATCCGCCCACGCCTCCCACCTCGGCATGAGTGCGTCGAAGTCTCCGCGCGTTGCGCGCTGCAACACCTCGAGAGCGTAGATCCAGTTCTCGCGCACAGGCGTGTTCGGAGACGTGGCGCCGAGAAGATCCGCGAACAAGTCGCCAAGGCCACCAAAGTCGTGACGCAGCTGACGGCGCATCTCGCGATACCAGCTGGCCTGCGTCAGAATCTTCTGCGCGTTCTTGTCGCCGGCTTCGGCGCGCGCATAGAGAGCTCGAACCTCGTCGAGCAGCTTCGATGACAAAGCGCGTGCGCGCTTTTCGTAGGCCTCGGTGCCTTTCTTCAAGCCCTTGCCCTTGTCGTCGCGGTCGAAGCTGTAGGGGATCGCCTTGTACTTGGGCTCCCACTTCTTGACGCCGTTCTGCTCTTCGACATCAAGTCCCGTGAACAGCAACGGCGCCCATCCTCCAGCAGTCGGAAACGCTCGCTTGTGCTCTCGCACGCGATCCTCGATCGCCTTTGCGCTGATGCCATGCTTCTTCGCAGCGGCTGCTATCTCAGCCCGCTCTTCGACGGAGATGACGGCGCGACCTGTTTGCCTTTCTCCTCGCTCAACAACCAGCTGGTGACGGGTGGTGTCTTCTGCAGCAGGCACCACTTCTTTGGTAGATGGTGGGACGCTGACCTCGGCCGCGTCCATGATCGGCTCGATGATGTTCTTCGTGATCGCAGCGTGAATTCCGTTGCCGAGCACCTTCTTCGCAAGGGTCCTAGACTCTGGAACCTCGAACGTGTCCGGCAGGCCCATCAGCCTAGCCATCATGCGAGGCGTCAACTCGAAGATGCCCTGACCTGGAAGGATGACCCTCGGCACCATCTTGGGGCTCGACACCAAAGTCGGCGCTGGACCTCCAGAGTTGGCGAACGCCTTGTTGCCGCCCATGGAGAGGATCGGCTTGCTGGTGTCAAGCGAGCCTCGTTCCGCCCTTTCTGCGATCATCTCGCGCTCGTTGGCGGGCAGAGACTCAAGAGGCTGCAGCTGTGCTGGGATGAGATCCTTGATGGACTCAAACCAGTCTCCGGGCTCCTGCTTCTGCGGCAACGGCGGCAGCGTTTGACCCTTTGGAAGCGCTCGCAGGATCATGCGCTTGCGGTTCTGGTTGCCACCGTAGTCGGCGGCGTTCACAACCTGCACGTCGTAGTTGTAGCCCTGGCGATCGAGAGCGTCGGTGATCGCCTTCATGGGCGCGGTGCCCATGTACTCCGGCGCGTTCTCGATTGTCACAGACGGAGGACGCGCTTCGTCGATCACGCGAGCGACAGCGTTGGCGCTGTCCATGTCTAGCTTTTCGACAGTCCTTGCGTTCTTGGCTGCGCTGAAGTTCTTGCACACGGGCGACGCGTGGAACGGTCGGCCAGCGACGGTCTTGGGATCGATCTTGACAACATCCGACGGCTTGAACTTCGTTCCGTGCGTCTTGTTGTACGCCTCGACGGTAGCAGAATCGTTCTCGACAACGACGGCTGCCGTCTTGTTGGTCAGGCCGCCTTCGAGAGTTCCAACTCCGCTGAAGAACGTTGCGACTTGCACCTTGCGAGCCGGCGCTGCTTCTCCTTCGGTCTCAAGCTGCTGCAGCGATGCACCAGCCTGCGGCATGCCTTCGGCGCCAACGATGCGCAGGCCGTGCTTGGCGTGCCACTCGCTCGGGCGCAGCTTCTCGTGGCCTGAGTACACCGTGGCGAAGTAGGAGTACAGCAGCGACTGCTGCACGGCTTCGTCGGTCGTGCGGCCGGCGGACACGAGCATGTTCTCCATGTCGGTGCGCACGGTGTCGACCTCGGCCACGAACTCCTTGTCGCTCTGCTCCTTCTCCGACAGGATGCGCTTGGCGTCCTCGACGATGGATTCGGTCTTGCCCTCGAGCTGCCGCACCTCGCGGTAGTTCATGCCGTCGGGGTCGACGCGCACGTCCTGCGACAGCGACTTGCCGAACTCGGTGGTCATGAACCGCGCGCCCCATGTGTGCGCGGGTATCTCCATTATCCCGGTGCCAGGCTCGGCCTCGGTGCCGATCGAGGTCTTGAAGGACTTGGCAACATCGGGCGCGAGCTCCTCGAGCTGCGACATGCTGACGCCGGCCTGCTCCATCGCGGCCTGGAACTCCTCCGGCTTGAAGTAGAAGCTATCGACCTTGCTGCCCTCGGACAGGCGCATGAGAAACTTCTCGAGCTGCGTCGGAGAGCGGTCCTTCATCTGCGACGCGTCGAGGCCGGCGCCGAGGTCTTTGATGAACTTCTCGGTGCGCTCCGCAGCCTTGATGCGCTGCATGTCGTTGCGGAACCGAATCGCCGGCCCGAACGAGGAGAACAGCAGGCTGCCTCGAACGGTCTCTGCAATGATGCCGCCGATTCGTTCCCAGTACTGACGGCTGTCCTCAATCGCTTGCTCGTCCAGCTTGCTGGGGTCGATCTTCTTCTGCTGGAAGACGGCGTACGCCTCGGCGACGATCTGGTTGATCTCTTGAGGGACTTCGGTTGCAAGCTCACCAAGGGAACCCTTGAATGTTCCCGTGACAAAGCGCTTGGCGCCATCGGTGATCGTCGGCTTCGAGAGCAGCTCCTTCGCGACCGCGTTGGTCACAATCTTGCCAATCTCTTGACGGGCGATCTTGGTCATGAAGCCAAGGCCAAAAGCGTCAAGCGCACCGTTGAACAAGCCGAGACCAAACGACGCCTGGTACGCGGTCTCGTGGTTGACGCCCATGTCGATCATGGACTTGTAGCCAAGGCCCGCTTGCACCGCAGCTGAGTGCGAGAACAAGCCACCGCCGCCAAACGCGAGCGCCATGCCAGGGACGGACAGGACTTCGTCGGGGAGAGCTATCTGAGGACCAGCCTGGCCAAGTGCCAGCGCCGTGCCAGCGCCTGCGGCTGCCCAAGCTGCCGCCTCAACGGTCGACTCGGCGAACTGTCCCATGGTGCCCCAGAGCCCATACCACAAGCCTCCGATCAGACCCTGCCCGCTGCTGTCGGACGGCAGGCTCTTGAGCGACTCTTCGATTTCGCGCAGCCTGGCAAGGTCGGCGTCGTCGGCGAGGCCCTGGCGGATCTTGTCGTAGTAGATGCCCTGCGCGCTGCGCAGCCAGCCCTGCTTGGTGAATGCCCAGGTCTTCTCGATGATCCCCAGCTTGTCGAGCTCGTCGGACGCCATCCCGCTGAAGGTGGGGTCGGTCCTGAGCATGCTGGCCAAGATCGGGTTGTCCTCGGACTCCCTCGCGATCAGCAGGTTGCGCTTGCGCTGCAGCTCGCGGGCGCGGTCGAGATTCTCGCCCAGCGACTTCGGGTCGAGGTTGGCGCTGATGCCCAAGCGC
>JBEGVB010000027.1:0-7560 GCA_041178545.1 Planctomycetota bacterium | reverse complement strand
GTCGGTCCTGTGGACTCAACCCGCCGCTCACGGTGCGGACCGCGGGTCCCGCTGCCGCTGCGCCACGGGTCAGGCCGGCCGAGTGGCAGGCATCGGTCACCAGCAGCACGTTGGTCGTTCTCTCCGTCAGCGCGCGCATCAAGGAGAAGAGTTCGTCATCTGTCACGTCGTAGCGCCCGTCGCGGTCGCCTCGCCTGCTGTCGTATGCGAGGACCGAGTTGTCCTCGGCCTGGTCCTCGCTCACGGCACGTTCGGCCTTCGAGGCATCCGGGACCAGCGACCCGTGCCCGCTGTACCAGACCACCACGCGCGTCTCGGCGGTGGCGCGTCGGAGCAGGTGCTCGTCGAAGGCACGGACGATGGCCTCGTGCGTGGCCTGCTCGTTGGTGAGCGTCCGGATGTTCGCGGCCTGGAACCCGCGCTGGACCAGCATCTGCTGGACGCGGGCCACGTCGTTCGTGGCACCTGAGAGCGGGGGAACCCTGCCTGCTGCAGGTTGCTCGAAACGGTCGATGCCGATCAGCAGTGCCAGGGATTCTGGCTGTGGGAGGTGGTGAGAGCCTGAACTGGGGCCGTTGCGGCCGGAGGTGAACCACCAGAAGCCTCCTGCTCCGAGCAGGATTGCTGCAAGGACGGCATGGTTGCGATTCATGGTGTGCTCGGTGGCAGCGAGGACCCCGATTGCCTCACACAGCACCGAGGTCAACGCGGTGGGGAGGTCGCGGCACGAATGCTAGCGCCGTCCCGATCCAGTGCGCCGCCGGCAAAGATGCCCCGGAAGGAATCTGGACTTTGTCCAACCCGAGACCTAGTCTTCCTCCCGCGAACCTGACCCGATTGCCCTGCCGACCCCGCTTCGTCTCGCTGTGGCGCGGCGGATGCAGTGCCGAGTCACTCAAACTGTTTCCCCAACCCCAACGTTGCACGCAATGAACCCGATCACGAGCACGACCTCCCTGTCGCGTGGATCCAACCCGCGCTGGACCCTGCGCGGACTCCGCGCCTCCCACCCCGCCTGTGCCCTGGCCCTCGCCGTCAGCTGGGCCGTGGTCATGAGCAGTTGCTCCTCCGTCTCCACCAAGGAGAGCGCGGTGCCTGCGGCGGCGACCACGGCGGCAACGGCCGCCCACGGCATGGAAGAGGGCACCTGCCCGGTGACCGGTGCCACGGCAGGCGGTGCCAAGGCTGCCGAGGCTGCCATGGCCACCCAGGGCCCCAAGCGCAGTTCGTACAGCAACCGCGACTGGTGGCCCGAGCAGCTCGACCTCTCGGTGCTCAACCAGCACAGCCCGCGCAGCAACCCGATGGGTGCGGACTTCGACTACGGCGCAGAGTTCCTCAAGCTCGACCTCGACGCAGTCAAGAAGGACATTGCCGCGGCCCTCACCACCTCGCAGGACTGGTGGCCCGCGGACTACGGCAACTACGGCGGCCTGATGATCCGCCTCGCCTGGCACAGCGCGGGCACCTACCGCGTGACCGACGGACGCGGCGGCGCCGAGTCCGGCACGATCCGCTTCGCCCCGCTCAACAGTTGGCCTGACAACGGCAACCTCGACAAGGCCCGTCGCCTGCTGTGGCCCATCAAGAAGAAGTACGGCAAGAGCCTGTCGTGGGCCGACCTCATGATCCTCTCGGGCAACGTGGCCCTCGAGACCATGGGCTTCAAGACGCTCGGCTTCGCCGGCGGCCGCGCCGACGTGTTCGAGCCCGAGACCGACATCCTGTGGGGGCCGGAGACCGAGTGGCTCGGTGACAAGCGCTTCTCCGAGGACCGCAAGCTCGACGACAGCCTTGGTGCCGCGCAGATGGGCCTCATCTACGTCAACCCCGAGGGCCCCAACGGCAACCCTGACCCGCTGCTCGCCGCACGCGACATCCGCACCACCTTCGGCCGCATGGCCATGAACGACGAGGAGACCGTGGCGCTGATCGCCGGCGGCCACACCCTCGGCAAGGCGCACGGCGCCGCCAACCCCGGCAAGTACGTGGGTCGCGAGCCCGAGGGCGCGAGCATCGAGGAGCAGGGTCTCGGCTGGAAGAACGCCTACGGCACCGGCAAGGGTGTCGACACCATCACGAGTGGACTCGAGGGAGCGTGGACCTACACGCCCGTGAAGTGGTCGCACGACTACTTCGAGAACCTCCTCGACTACGAGTGGGAGCTGACCACGAGCCCCGCGGGCGCCAAGCAGTGGCGTCCCAAGGCCGGTTCGGACGGCGGTCGCACCGTGCCCGATGCCCACGACCCCAACAAGCGTCACCAGGTCATGATGCTCACCACCGACCTGGCGCTGCGCTACGACCCGGCCTACGCCGAGATCTCCAAGCGCTTCCGCGACAACCCCGCCGAGTTCGAGGCCGCGTTCGCGCGCGCTTGGTACAAGCTGACGCACCGCGACATGGGCCCGCAGTCGCGCTTCCTCGGCAAGGAAGTGCCGGCCGTTCAGTCCTGGCAGGATGCCGTGCCTGCCGTCGACCACCCGCTGGTCGGTGACGGCGAGGTCGCAGCCCTGAAGGCCAAGATCCTCGGCTCCGGCCTCACGGTCTCGCAGCTCGTGTCCACCGCCTGGGCCTCGGCTGCTTCCTACCGCGGTTCCGACATGCGCGGTGGCAGCAACGGCGCCCGCCTGCGTCTCGCGCCGCAGAAGGACTGGGACGTCAACCAGCCGGCCGAGCTCGCCAAGGTGCTGCCGGTCCTCGAGAAGGTCCAGCAGGAGTTCAACGGCGCCGACAACGGCGGCAAGAAGATCTCCATGGCCGACCTCATCGTCCTCGCCGGCAACGTCGGCGTGGAGGAGGCTGCCAAGGCTTCGGGCCAGACCGTCACCGTGCCGTTCACCCCGGGCCGCACCGATGCGACCCAGGAGATGACCGACGTGGGATCCTTCTCCGTGCTGGAGCCCAAGGCCGACGGCTTCCGCAACTACCAGGGCAAGTCCGCCTCGCGCACCGCACCCGAGATGCTCGTCGACCGCGCGCAGCTGCTCACCCTGTCTGCGCCGGAGATGACCGTCCTCGTCGGTGGCCTGCGCGTGCTGGGTGCCAACCACGGCAACGGTACCCACGGTGTCTTCACCTCGCGCCCGGGCGCGCTGACGAATGACTTCTTCGTCAACCTGCTCGACATGGGCGTCGAGTGGAAGGCTGCGCCCAACGGCCAGCACTTCTTCGAGGCGCGCGACCGCAAGTCGGGCATGGTGAAGTGGACCGGTACCGCAGCCGACCTCATCTTCGGCTCCAACTCGCAGCTCCGCGCCCTCGCCGAGGTCTACGCAGCCGATGACGCGCAGCAGAAGTTCGTGCAGGACTTCGTCGCGGCCTGGACCAAGGTCATGAACCTCGGCCGCGGCTGAGCGAGTCGCTCACGGCCCACACTTCCCAGACTCACGCGATCCAGCCGCCGTCCGGTGCCCGCAAGGGTGCCGGGCGGCGGTTGTGTTTGTGGGGCGTGGCTGCTGCACGCAGGGCGGCGTTCCCACCCTGCGTCGCCCCCACGGCAAGTGCACATGTGCATGCAGACCTCCAAGCCACCCCACGACGCACACTTCCGGCTCGCGTCCGGTCGGGCCCGTTGCGGCTGCGGCGGCGCTGCTGCGGGCTGCAGGGCCGACCGAACTGGGGCGGTGCATCCGATGGGACACCTCCGTCCTGCCACAGCACGTTTCCTGGACGCCAACCTCGCCCGCCACGAGGCAGACATGGTGTTCAAAGCGCGCGACGTGGACGGGGTTCATGTCCACGGGTTCGTGATCGAGCACAAGAGCGATCTGCGCGGCTACACGGTGTTCCAGCCGTTGCGGTACGTCGTTCGTGTCCTCGAACGATGGGGGAGCGAGCAGGGCGGCGAGGCACGCCGAGGTGCGCATCCCTAGCCATCCGGTCCGGTTCCTCGCCTGGTGGTTCCACGATGTCGGGCACGATGCAGCAGGGGTTGCGATTCCCCTCGTCCCGGGCACCGCCTGCACCGACGGCCGCTCCTCCCTCGCCCGCTGCGCCACGGCAGTCGTAGCCCTGCACCTGCCGGCGGAACTGGCGCGGCCGCGTGCGCGCAGGTCGACGCAGCGCGTGAGTGCCATCGGCTGATTCCGGGGCATGCTGCGGGGAGCCAATACCACGGCCCGTTCCTTGACCCGCGCACGCACAGCCCTGATCGTCCAACCATCGCGTACCGGTGACCCGTCCACGCGCAGCCTCCTCCCATGAATGCCCAAGCGCAGCCGCAGATTCCCGAGGCCCGGCGAGCGCTCGACCGGCGGGCCTTCGATGCGGCCTACGACGAGGTCGTGTTGGGCAACGCCATGTTCGAGGGGCGCGCCTACTACCAGAGGTACCGCGAGCGCTACTGGCAGACGATGTGCCATGTGGCGCGGATCCCGTTGCCGCGCGCGGCGCGCGTGCTCGAGATCGGCGGTGGCCAGATCGCCTTGATGATGCACCGCCTGTTCGGTGACCGGGGCACGGTTGCCGACGTCAATGCCCAGCATGCCGACTGCGTCGAGCGGTTTGGCCTCGAGCACGTGGTGTGCGACCTCTTCCACGACGACCTGCCTGCCCGCGACGAGTTCGACCTGGTGGTCCTGTGTGAGGTCATCGAGCACGTGCCTCGCCCGCCGCACGAGGTGCTGGCCAGGATCCGCAACTGGATCCGGCCCGGTGGCCACCTCTTCCTCACCACGCCAAACCTCTTCCGGCTGCGCAACGGGCTGCGGCTGTTGCTGGGCCGGCCCGTGTTCTGCAACTTCTTCGTCCCCCAGCGCGGTCAGCCGCTGGGCCACTTCCTGGAGTACTCCGCGGAACAGATGCGTTGGCAACTGCAGCACGCAGGCCTCGAGGTCACGTGGGTCGACGAGGTCATGTTGTGCAACCAGGGCACTGAACTCGCAGCCCGCATCCTGCGCCCGCTGCTCGCACCGCTCATGTGGCTGCGGCCGCGCCTGCGCGAGAACCTCGTGGCGCTCGGCAGACGGCCAGTCCCGTCCTGATGAGGGCAACTCGCGCTGCTCTGCTCCGCGTTTGCATGGCGTGCTGGGTCGACCTGGTGCATGTCCTGGAGCTGAGCCAGAGCTTGGTCCACATTCTCGGCACTGGGAGGATCGTTGATGACGTTCCAGTCATCCCGTTGGGCAGCATCCAGTTTCGTTGTCGCACGGCAATCGATGGGGAATCACACGGCGGCTGCAAATGCACCCAATGCAGTCCCGCACCCTGAGCGCCAAGGTCAGCGCCCAGAAGGATTGCAAGCACGCAGGGGGCGGTGGTCCGGCACTCCAGCACCCGGTGCATGACCGCATGCTGCGGTGTGGATCTCGCGCGGCAGTCCCGGCAGCCATTGGTCCAGTTGCTTGAGAGCATCGCGTGCAGCCACAGCTCCATGCAGGTGCACTCCGAGGTTGGGGCCGTCGCGACCGGTCGCAGTGAGGTTGAAGGATGTGACGATCGCCTCGGCCTCGTTCAGGTAGAGCTTGGTGTGGAGCCATGGCACCTCGTGCACCTGTGCACCAAGGGCCTTGAGGCGCTCAAGCGAGCCGATCCTCTGGGCTTCCCGCTTCTCGAAGTGTGTGTCGTCCTTGGCCCGGGTGATGAAGTGGACTGCCACACCGCGGGCGGCGGCCTGCCGGACCAACATCTCCAGACTCGGCCACAGGTCGACGTAGGGAGTGACCAGCACGCAGTAGCGCTCGGCCCGCTCGATGAGGGTCTGGACCTCGTAGAGCAGATGGTGAGCGGAGAGGAGGTTGTAGGTTGGTGCGTCGTGCATGGCGGCGGTGGGCGCCGGCCAGCGCATCCCGCCCAGGGGCGTTGCCGGCCCCGAGCCGTGGCGCGCACACCCTCCTGCGCAAGGTGCATTCGGCCGCTGGCAATGGTCCGTCACCCTCCGGACCGAAACAGGGGACGACGCCAAGTAGGATCGGCATGCGCTCGCAAGTACATTTGCCGAAGGGGTTTGGGAGCGCCCTCTTTAGCTTGAGAGTGTGCCGCGATGCCTCGCGCCTGGTGCCGAGGGCTGTGCAACACGGCCTCGAAGTCGCCGCTGGCCGGCGCCCCGTCGCGCCCCTGAACGCCCACCGTCCCATGCACAACCTCATGTCCTCTGTTGCCGTTCCCCACCTCCGTGCAGTCTCCGTCTCCCTCGTCCTCCTGCTCGGTCAGGACCCGGGCCAGCAGGCCGGCAGCAGCGGGACGCCAACCCCGGTGCCCTACGACCCCGCAGTGGGGGAACTGGTCGTGCTGCTGTCCAAGCCCGCGGGACACGTGGCGCCCTCCAAGGAGGAGTGGCTCCGCCTCGCTGCGACCACGCTCGACGTGGTGCAGGGCAAGCTCGAGGGAGCCAAGGCCAGGTTCTCGCGGGAGCGCCTTGCGGACCTCGCCGAGGGTGTCGGTTCCACCGTGGGGGTCGGTGAGGACCTGCGCAGGATGGTGGAACTGACAGACGAGCAGTTCGTCGAACTCGGCCGCAAGTGTGCCCGCGAACTCGACCTCGCGCACACGATCGTTTCACTGCCTGACCCGAGGGCTGCCCGCCTGTCTGCACTGGTCTCGCCGCATGGCGCCGAGGACGGGATCCGCCTCAGCATCAAGCTCTACGACAGCCCGACGGTCAACGCATTCGCCCTCCCCGACGGCAGCATCCGCTTCTACACCGGCCTGCTGGACCTCGCGACGGACGACGAACTCCGGGCCGTGATTGGCCACGAGATCGGACATGTCGTGCAGCAGCACAGCAAGTCGGCTGCACAGGTGGCAATGCTCGGCTCAGCCGGCGCCAAGGCTGCACTCTCCGCCACCCACGGTGGTTCACCAACCGGCGACGTGCTCGAAGTCGTTGCAACCCACATTGCCAAGCTGATGGTCAACGCAAAGTACTCGCGCATGCAGGAGCGGCGCGCCGACGACTACGCATTCGCCTTCGTCATGGCCCATGGGTACTCGACCGACGGGATGCTCACCCTGTTCGGCAAGCTCGGTGGCGGGGAGGACTCGAAATCCCCGTTTGCGTCGCACCCTGCCTCGGGCGCCCGGGCTGAGCGCATCCGCGAGTTGGTCGCCAAGGCTGCCGGGAAGTGAACACCGCATGAAGGCGTCCGGGATGGGGAGGGCAAGGTCGTCACTCACTACCCAGCCTCATTGACCCGCCCCCTGCCCTCCGGCCATCGTCAGGCCATGGCTCGCCTGCTCCGCCTCCTCTCCGTCGCCACGATCCTGTCCCTCCTCACCCTTGCCGCTTGCGCAGGCGCCTCTGCAACCAACGACTCCAGCAGCGAACAGGAGTCCGATGTCGCCACCAACACGCAGAGCCCCGACAGCAGCTTTGGGGACGACCTGCAGCGCATGAGCGTGGCCGACCTGAAGGGCAAGGGCCGCAAGGGCTTCCGCATCGCCGACCCTGCGCCCGAGGGCGGTGCTGCAGCTTGGCGCGACCGTCAAGGTCGGGAGGTGTTGGTCGCGTTTGCGTCAGGGCCCACCGTGGAGTGCGTGTCGTGGTTCTGCTCGTTCGGTGCGCCCGCTGCGTGGCTCGGTGAGGCAGGCATCCAACTCGGCGCCCCGGTGGCGCTGCTG
>JBEGVB010000026.1:0-13275 GCA_041178545.1 Planctomycetota bacterium | reverse complement strand
GGTTGGCACCGAGGTGCCGCGCCAGGTTGCAGACGCTGAACAGCAGGTCGCCGAGTTCGGCCTCGACCTGCGCTGCAGAACCGCTCGCGACGGCCGCGTCGAGCTCGGCCAGTTCCTCGTCCACCTTGGCCCGCGGGCCCTTCGCATCCGGCCAGTCGAAGCCGACGCGCGATGCCTTCTCGCCGATGCGGCACGCGCGCAGGAGGGCAGGCAGGGCCGCGGGGACCCCGTCGAGTACCCCCTTGGGCTTCGGCTCCTGCTGGCGCTCCTGCTGCTTCATCCGCTCCCAGTTGCGGTAGGCGGCCTCGGCGCCGTCGACCTTGTGCTCGCCGAACACGTGCGGGTGGCGGCGCACCAGCTTCGCCGCCGCGGCGGATGCGAGGGCCTGCGCGTCGAAGCCGCCCTGGTCGGCGCTGATCTGTGCGAGCAGCAGCACGTTCACCAGCACGTCGCCCAGTTCCTCCCGCGCACCCTTCGCATCGCCTGCGCGCAGCGCATCGACAGCCTCGTACGCCTCCTCGAGGAGGTGCGGTGCCATGCTGGCCCAGGTCTGCTCGCGGTCCCACGGGCAGCCGTCCGGCGCCCGCAGCCGCGCCACCACCGCCAGCAACTGCTGCATGCCGTCGGTGCCGGGGGACTCGGGTTCGCTGGGGCCGCTGCTCATGGGGTCAGCGTAGGTGGGGGGCGCAGGCGATGGAAAGGTTTGGCTTGCCACGAGATGCGTCCTATCGTGCCGCCCCAACACCCTGCCCGGCACCCGCCGGACCCATGCCATGACTTTCACGCTCCCCCCGCTCCCCTATCCCGAGAACGCCCTCGCGCCCCACCTGACGGCCGAGACGCTCTCCTTCCACCACGGCAAGCACCACAACGCCTACGTGGTCAACCTCAACAAGCTGCTGGAGGGCAAGGACCTCGCCACCAAGTCGCTGGAGGAGGTGGTGAAGGCCTCGGCAGGCAAGCCCGACATGGCCGGCATCTTCAACAACGCCGCGCAGGTGTGGAACCACACCTTCTACTGGCACTCGATGAAGCCGGGCGGCGGCGGCAAGCCCACGGGCGCCATCGCTGCGAAGATCAATGCCGACTTCGGCAGCTACGAGAAGTTCGTCGAGCTGTTCTCGCAGGCCGGCGCCACCCAGTTCGGCAGCGGCTGGGCCTGGCTGTGCGTCCGCAACGGCAAGCTCGAGGTGACCAAGACCGGCAACGCCGAGACGCCGTTCACCACGGGCGCCACGCCCCTGCTCACCATGGACGTGTGGGAGCACGCGTACTACATCGACTTCCGCAACCGTCGTCCCGACTACATCAAGGTGTTCCTCGACCACCTCGTGAACTGGGACTTCGCCAACGCCAACCTGGCGAAGGCCTGAGTCCGCGCGAGGCCGAGGCATGAGTGGCGCACCCGGACGGACCCCGATCTCCGGCTGCGTCATCGCCTACAACGAGAAGGACCGCATCGCGGACTGCGTGCGGTCCCTGTCGTTCTGTGACGAGGTGCTCGTGGTGGACAGTGGGTCCACCGACGGGACCATCGAGCTCGCTCGCGAGCTCGGTGCAAGGGTGGTGGTGAACAAGCCCTTCCCGGGCCACCGCGAGCAGAAGCAAATTGCCGTCGAGCTGGCGCAGCACGACTGGGTGTTCTGTCTCGACGCCGACGAACGGGCGATGCCCGCGCTCGTGGACCGCATCCGTGCACTTGCCGCGGAGGGCCTCACGGGTGCCGCCTACGAGATGCCGCGCCACAACCACTTCTTCGGCCGCATCCTGCGGCACGGGTTGTTCGTGCCCGACCGCAAGGTGCGGCTGTTCGACCGCAGGCAGGCGCACTGGGGTGGCACCAACCCGCACGACAAGGTCGTGGTGGCGAAGGGCGGGACCGTGACCCGTCTCAAGGAGGGCATCGAGCACCTCAGCTACCGCGACTGGGAGCACCACCGGCGCACTCGCGAGTCCTTCACCCGCATCGCAGCCCAGGCGCTCTACGACAAGGGCAAGCGCACCAACCCCTTCGACCTGCTGGTGCGGCCGCTCCTGGTGGTGTTCAAGTCGCTCGTCCTCAAGCTCGGGTTCCTCGACGGCTGGCGTGGCTTCGCGGTCGCGTTCACCTCGGCGCACTACACGTGGCTCAAGTATTGGCGGCTCTGGATGCTCGCGCGCCGTCTGCGCCGCGAGAAGGCAGCCGGCTGAGTGCCATGCGCATCCTGCACCTGTACGCCAACTACAAGTGGACGGGGCCTGCAGACCCGGCCATCCGCAGTGCGGCGCGGCAGCGCCAGCTGGGTGCGGACGCGCTCTTCGCACAGGCCGAGTGGTGTCCCGCAGGGCTCGAGCACCGCGTGCGCGAGGAGCTGTGGAACTGGCGCGTGCCGGTGGTGTCCGGACTGCAGCTGCCCAAGCACGCGCGCCTCGGTTCGTTGCGTGCCGACGCGCGGGGTCTGCGGCAGCGCATCGCCTCGGACGGCATCGAGGTGCTGCACAGCCACCAGCCGACGGACCACCTCACGTGTGCGCTTGCCGTGCGTTCCCTTGCCTCTCGACCCGTCGTGGTGCGCACCTTCTACGACCCTGAGGCTCCGGCGCGCGGGCTCCGGCTCCGCTGGGCGATGCGTCGGACCGACGGCGTGGTGGTGCCGACGCGCACCGCTGCCGATGCCATGGTCGCGCGCTTCGGGCTCGACCCTGCACGCGTGCTGTTCCAGGAGCCCGTGGTGGAGCCGCGCACGGCCGAGGGCCCCGACCTGAGGACTGCATGGGGGCTCGGCCCCGACCACTTCGTGGTGGGCATCACCGCCCGCGTGCAGCCGCACCGCCGGTTCGAGCTGCTCTGGGACGTCACGCGCCGCCTGGTGGACCGGTTGCCGCACGCACGCATGGTGCTGCTGGGCCGCGGCAACGAGCAGGACATGCGTACCCTCGTGCATGAGCCGGTCAACCGCCTCGGGCTGCGCGGGCACGTGGTGCTGCCCGGCTACCAGAAGGGTGCGGACTACGATGCCGCGCTGCGCTCGCTCGACGCCTTCGTGTTCCTGGTCCCGGGCAGCGACGGCACCTGCCGGGCCGCGCGCGAGGCCATGGCGCAGGGACTGCCGGTGGTGACCACGAAACGCGGGATCCTCCCCGAGCTCGTGCGGGCCGCCGCCGACGGCACCGCGCCCGGCAGCGCCCACGACGACGATGCCGAGGCCATGGCAGCATCCCTCGTGCGACTCGGCACCGACACCGACCTTCGCCGCAGGACGGGAGCCGCTGCGCGTGCGAGGACCCGCGACGACATGGACCCGCGCCGTGCGGCACACGACCTGCTCGCGTTCTACGAGCGGCTCGCCGTCCTGCCGCGGCGCTGAAAGGGCCAAGGTCCCTTCACCGGCTCCTGCGTGCGCCCCATGATGCAGGTAACGGCCCCGTGCCGAACCACCCATGCACGCTGCAGCGCCGAGCGAACTGGCACCGTCCCGTCTCCGGGTCGCGCACGTGACCACCGAACGTGGGTTCGGCGGCGGCGAGGTGCAGGTGCTGCTGCTGATGGAGGGCCTCCGGCAGCACGGCGTGGAGCAGGTGCTGGTGGCGCCACGCGACAGCAAGGTGGGCGCTCTCGCGCGCGAGCGCGGCCTTGCCGTGGTGGAACTGCCGCTCGCACACCCTCTCGACCTGCTCTCGGCATGGCGCCTCGGCAGGATGCTGCGCGCCTTCGACCTCGTGCACCTGCACAGCGGGCGTGCGGCATGGCTCGGCAGCATCGCCAGCAGCCTTGCCGGGAGGCCCAGGGTCATCACGCGCCGCACCATGCGACGCGTGCGCAGGGGGCTGCGCACGCGCTTCGTGTGGTGCAGCACTCGCTCGCACCCGGCGGTGATCTCCCGCGCGATCGGTCGCGTGCTGGAGGAAGGCGGCGTCCCGCACGCACGGATTGCCCTTGTCCCGTCCGCGGTGGACGAGTCCCGCATCCGGGTCGCGGCAGGCAGGGAAGCCACCCGTGGTGCGCTCGGCCTCGCACCAAACCAGTTCGTGGTCCTGGCCGTGGGCAAGCTCGCGCACGGCAAGGGCCTCGACGTCCTCGTGAGGGCACTGGCCCGAGTTGACGACCCGCATGTCGTGGTGCTGCTTGCCGGGGACGGCCCCGAGCGGGAGCCGCTCGAGAGGCTTGCCCGCGAACGTGGTGTGGCGTCGCGCGTGCGCTTCCTCGGGGTGCGCAAGGACGTGGGTGACTTGCTTGCTGCCTGCGACGTCTTTGCCATGCCCTCGCGCCACGAGGGCCTTGGCAACGCGGCGATGGAGGCCATGGTGGTCCAGCGGCCGGTGGTGGCTTCGCGCGCCGGCGGGCTGGGCGAACTCGTTGTGGACGGCGAGTGCGGACTGCTGGTGGAGCCGGAGGACGAGGTGGGTCTCGCCCGTGCGATCGAGCGCGTGCGCACCGACGCTGCACTGGCAGCGCGGCTTGCCTGCGGTGGCACCGAGCGACTGGACCAAGGGCACCGGCCGCACCAGATGGTCGCCTCCTACCTCCGGATCTACCAAAGCGCCCTGTCGGGGTGTGCCGAAAGAAACCCCTCGCATGCCTGACTTCGTGCTGCACCGCGACTGCCGCCACGTCCGATGGGATCGGCCGTGCACGCCCCACAAGCTGCGGGGGCGCGAGTGCGCAGGCTGCCCCGAGTACGCACCGGTGCGGCACAAGGTCCTCGTGGTCAAGCTCGCGGCAACCGGCGACGTGCTGCGCACGACGTCGTTCCTGCACGCGGTCCACGTCACGTGGCCACAGGCCAAGGTGACGTGGGTCACCAAGCCTGCTGCTGCCGGGCTGTTCCGCGGCAACGCCATGGTCGACGAGGTGCTGGCCACGGACGACATGGCGACGGTGGCGCGGCTCCAGACCGAGTCGTTCGACGCGGTGCTCTGCCCCGATGCCGACCCCGATGCCGTCGCGATCGCATCGATGGCCCGCGCGAAGGAGCGCCGCGGGTTCCGGCGCGACGAGCAGGGTGGCGTGGTGCCGCTCGGCGAGGGCGCCCGCCACTGGCTGGAGATGGGGCTGAGCGACGCGAGGAAGCGCGCGAACACGGAGACCTACCAGACCCTGGTGGCGCGCGTACTGGGCTTCGACCCTGCGCTCGTGCGCGAGCCGGTGCTGGAGCCCTCGGGCGCAGACCGGAAGATGGCCGCTGAAGTCATCGCGGCCACGGGTTTCAGCGGCACGCTGGTGGGCCTCAACACCGGTGCCGGCGGCCGGTGGGAGTACAAGCAGTGGACGTACCAGCACCAGCTGGAGTTCCTGCGCACGGCCACTGCTGCGGGGCTCGGCGTGCTGCTGCTCGGTGGGCCGGAGGAGGTGGGCCGCCATGCGCAACTGCTCTCGGCAACGCACGGGCTTGCCGTGTTCGACGGCGGCAACGGCAACTCCTACGGCCAGTTCGCCGCACTGGTGGAACGGTGCCGCGTGGTGGTGACCAGCGACAGCCTTGCTGCACACGTGGCCGCGGCCCGCAGGGTGCCCGCCGTGGTGCTGTTCGGCCCCACCTCTGCGCCCGAGATCGAGCTCTACGGTCGCGGGGTGAAGCTGACGCCGCCGGGTTTCGACTGCCTCGGCTGCTACCTGCCTCGCTGCGACAAGGTGCCCCACTGCCAGCAGGCGATCCTGCCGAGCAGCGTGCTCGCTGCCGTGCAGCAGTTGCTGCGCTGACCTTTCGCGTCGGCATCCGTGCCTCGGGTACGGCACGTCGGCAGAATGAGCCCACACCATGCCACTCCTCGGACTCGACGTCGGCGGCAGCCACTGCCGCACTGCCTGGCTGCCTGACACCACGGCTGCCTCGCAGAGTTTTCCCGGCGTCCAGCCTGCAGTCGTGGGTGCGGCCAAGGCCGTGGAACACCTGGCCAACGTGCTCCAGTCGGTGGTCGCGACCGCGGTGCCGCCCGAACAGGTCGTGGTCGCCATGGCGGGTGCCGGTGACCGCACGCTTGCGGCTGCCATCGTGGACGGCCTGCGCACGCGTGGCATTGCGTACCCGCTTGCCGTGGTGGGGGACGTGCTGGCGGCAGCTGCTGGTGCACTCGGGAGCGAGAAGCATGTGCTGTTGTGGGCCGGCACCGGTTCGTTTGCCGTTGCCCGGCGGGTGGACGGCGGCCTGGTGCGCGTGGGTGGGCGGGGCTACCTGCTCGGCGACGGTGGCAGTGCTTACGACCTCGTGCGCAACGCTGCCCGTGCCGCGCTCCGGGCGCTCGACGGTCTCGCAGCACCCACGGTGCTGGGCGAACGGCTGTCGGCTGCCATGGGTTCTCCTGCGGTGGCCCGCCTCGGCGCCACCATGCAGCAACTGACGCCAGGCGAGGTGGCCCGCCACCTCGGCGTGGTTCTCCAGGCAGCCTCCGCGGGTGACGCAGTGGCCCAGCACGTGCTGCGCGAGGGAATCGCCGAACTCGTCCAGCTGGCGGCCGCAGGCGCGGCCAAGGCGGGCATCACGCTGCGTGGGGCTCGGGTGGTGCTCGGCGGCGGCATCTTCACGGCACTGCCTGCGCGCTACGAGGAGGCGGGTGCCGCGCTGCGACTGCTCGGTGCAGCCGAGGTCGAGCTGTGCGACCCGCTGGGCGGTGCGCGCGGTGCAGCACTGCTTGCGCGCGCGCTGGCGACCCATGCCGAGCCGCTTGCCTCCCTTGCTGCAGGCGGGGCGTTGTGAGCCGGCAGCCGCTCGTCCTCGACGACGGCCGCGTGCTCCCGGCCGATTGCTTCGACCTCCGATTCTCGCGTTCGGGCGGCCCCGGTGGCCAGCACGTCAACAAGACCGAGTCCAAGGTCGACCTGCGGCTGGACCTCGCGATGGCCGAGGCGGTGCTGGGCCCCGACGACACGGCGCGCATCCGCGCTGCCTACCCGGCGCGCCTCGATGCCGACGGACGCCTGCAGGTGACCTGCGAGGAACACCGCAGCCGCTTCCAGAACCTGGAGGCTGCCATGGAACGCATGCGCAGGCTGCTGCGGTCTGCGCTGGTCCGTCGCCGCAAGCGTGTGGCCACGAAGCCGACGTGGGGCAGCAAGAAGCGCCGTCTGCAGGAGAAGCGGCACCGCGGCGAGATCAAGCGCGGTCGCGGTGCGCCCGGCGGCGAGGGCTGACTCCGCAGCAGTGCGTGCTGCCCAGTGCACACTGGATGCGGCATGATGTGCGGCTTACCAGGGAACCACCATGTCGACACGCGCAGGCGTCCTGCTCTCCGGTTGTGGCTACCTCGACGGATCCGAGATCCACGAGGCCGTCCTCACCATGCTCCACCTCGACCGTGCCGGCGCAGACGTGGTCTGCATCGCACCGCGCGGCGCCCAGCGCGACGTGGTGGACCATGCAACCGGCAAGGAGGCCGTGGGCCAGGTGCGCGACGTCATGGAAGAGTCGGCCCGCATCGCGCGCGGCAGGATCCGCGACCTTGCCACCGTCCATGCACGGGACCTCGACGTCATCGTGTTGCCCGGTGGGTTCGGTGCCGCCAAGAACCTCTGCGACTTCGCGGTTGCCGGCGACAAGGCCACCGTCCACCCGGAGGTCGCACGCTTGCTGCGCGAGATGCATGCTGCAGGCAAGCCCATCGGTGCGGCCTGCATCGCCCCGGCACTGGTCGCGGCCCTGTTCGGCAAGGACCTGCACCCCGTCGTCACGATCGGCAGTGACAAGGGCACCGCGGCGGCACTGCACTCGATGGGCGCAAGGCACCAGGACAGTCCGGTGACCGGCAGCGTGGTCGACACGACCAACCGCATCGTCACGACGCCTGCCTACATGTGCCATGCAAGGATCAGCGAAGTCTCCCGCGGCATCGAGGACATGGTGAACCAGGTCCTCCGCCTCGCTGGAGGTGCGCGATGAGGACACTCGAAGGCAAGCGCGCGGTGGTGACCGGCGGCGGCACCGGCATCGGTGCTGGCATCGCGCGGCGGCTGTCCGAGGCGGGGGCACGCGTTGCCCTGATGGGGAGGCGGAAGTCGCTGCTGGACGAACAGGCTGCGAAGCTCGGCGGGTCGGCGCACTGTCGCGGCTTTGCCGTCGACCTCGTCGACCGCAGCGCTGCGAAGCGCGCCTTCGACGAGGCTGCTGCATGGCTCGGGGGCATCGACATCCTCGTCAACAACGCGGGCGCTGGCGGCGTCAACCAGTGCGCGGTGGACGGACCGGACCGGTGGGACGAGGTGGTACGCACCAACCTCGACGGCACCTACTTCGCCACGCTGGGCGCGCTGCCGCACCTCGTCGACGGTGGACGCGTCGTCAACATCAGCTCGGTGCTGGGGCGCTTCGGCGTGCCCGGCTACACCGCGTACTGCGCGTCGAAGCACGGGGTCATCGGCTTCACCAAGGCACTCGCGCTCGAACTGGCACCCCGGCGGATCACCGTCAATGCGCTCACGCCAGGATGGGTCGACACCTCGATGGCCGAGGCTGGCATGCGGCTCATGGGCAAGGGCATGGGCATCCCCTACGAGGAGGCCCGGCAGCAGGCGCTCGCAGCGGTCCCGCTCGGTCGCATCCTGCAGCCCGAGGAGATCGGCGACTCCGTCGTGTTCCTCTGCTCCGACGGCGCGTCGGGCATGACTGGCCAGGCCATCAGCCACTGCGGTGGCGCCGTGATGTGGTGAGGTCTCAGCCCCGCAGGGGCAGGCCGGTCTCCGCGGCGAGTTCGCGGATGCCTTGCTCGCAGCGCGGGGCGAGGTCGGGCCGGCGGTAGTAGGCGTCGGCACCGGCCCAGCCATGGCGTCCCGCGTGGGTGCCGTGGTGCAGGTGCACCACGACCGACCGGTGCCAGATGCAGCGTGCACGTGCGCCTGCCAGGCGCAGTCGGTTGCGGAGGTCGGAGTCCTGCTTGGCGTTGTTCTCGTAGCGCAGGTCAAAGCCGTTGACGGCGAGGAACGTGCCACGGTCGACGGCGCAGTTGAGGCCGAGGATCTTGGGCCGCCTGCGGGCACCGGTGGCGACGTAGGCGAGGTTCTGGAGGTGGCGCCACCACAGGGAGCATCGTTCGCCTGCGGTCACGAGGTTCTCGTGCAGCCCGGCACGGACGGCCTCTGGTGTCACCCGTTCCGTGCGCGCAGGGTCGAGGCGCACGTGGCCGCCCACGACGAGCGTGCCTGGGGCCGCAGCCCCGAGGTGGGTGGACACGAAGTCCGCCGGCGGCACGCAGTCCCCGTCGGTGAAGACGAGTTGGCGTCCACGTGCGTGCAACGCACCGAGGTTGAGGGCGCGGGACTGGCGGAAGCCGCGGTCCTCCTGCCATGCGTGCACGAGCGGGACGGGGAATCCTCCATCCCGCATGCGCTGCACCAACTGCGCAGTCTCGGGACCGGAACCGTCGTCTGCGACGACCACCTCGAAGTCGGAGCAGTCCTGTCGGGCGTACCCGAGGAGCACAAGTTCGAGGTACCTTGGGCTGTTGTAGGTCGTCACCACCACGCTGGCGGAGGGAAGCGCCAGGGCAGGTGCGGGCTGGAGGCTCCTGCGCTTGTGGGCTTCCCGTACCGAGAGTTCGGGTGACATGGGGTCGGCAGGATTCGCACGCGGCACGCAGAGGTCAACCGCTTTCCCCTGATCCATCGCACCCGGCGGGATTTCCACCCCGAGTGCCAACGCCGTGCGCAGTCCTGCGCTGGAGCGTGCATGCCGACCATGGTCCGCCCCGCAAGCCGCCGCCGTGAAGAGATCCTCGACGCCTTGGTCCTCGCGCTGCTTGCCGTCGCCGTGCTGGCTGCGATGGCCTGAATCCGGTCAGAAGCCCGCGAATCTGGGCGACACCACCTGCACGGTGCGGTGCTCGGCAGCAGCAGGTGCAGGAGGCGCACTGGGCAGGGGTGCGCCGTCCACGAGGACCTGGGGGGTGAGGACGATGCGCAGGAGTTCCACGACCAGCAGCCAGCCGCCCAGCGCCTGCAGCACCCGTCGCCATCCCGAGGTCCAGGGCAGGGCGGTCCATGAAGCGGCCCACCACAGGGCGAGTGCGGGGATGCAGAGGGCACCGAGGCGCGCATAGCCAAAGAACGCAGCGAGGACCGCCACCTTGCCCACCACGAACACCGTCCACACTGCGGTGCCCGGGTTGCGGCGGCAGCGCAGAAAGCCCCAGCCGGCGGTGAGCAGCAGCAGTGCGCGCCACACGACGGGCCAGGGACCGTCGGCGGTGACCAAGTCGACGCTCCGGCGGGTGCCGCTGGTGCGGAGCGGGATGCCCGTGGAACCGAATCCCGTGGCCGCACCCTGCCAGCCGTGCACCAGCTTGCGGGCCATGAGGCCCAGTGCCTCGCCAGGGTGCGCGGCCATCCACGTGAGGCCCAGCCGGTACCCGTTGCGCAGCACCTCGAGGTGCGGCGGGTAGCCGAGTGCGAGGGCACCACCGCGGGGCAGCACCTGGTCGAGTCCCGGTGGGTACTGCGCAGGGCCACCGGTGAGCGGTGGCCTGCGGTCGAGGGCTGCGCGCGAGAACCCACCGGCTGCCTCCGGTGAGTTGCCGAGGAAGAAGTTGAGCGGGCCGTAGAGGGCCACCGTCGGCGTGGCGAGCGGGCCCGGCCGCGAGCCGTAGGCCTCTTCCAGCACGGCAAGGTCTGCGGCAGTGACCCTCGTGCGGTTGCGGGCCCATGCAGTGTCGGTCACGAAGCCGAACGTCGGGGCCTGGGCGAAGGCAGGCATGGCGCGCACCTCGGCGAGGGCATCGTCGTCCCACGGCAACCGTGCACCGGGGAGCGGCAGCGGGGGTGCGTTCTCGTGCTGGAACGCGTGGACCGCACGGCTGGCGTGGAACTGCCAGGGTGCGAGGCCCGCAGCCAGGCCCAGGCCCATCGCCATGGCCGCCTGCGCGGCGCGCGGGCCGCGGGCCCACAGGATCCAGCCGGTGAGCAGCCCCGCAGTGAGGAGGTGGTCCGCGCGGAACAGGCAGCAGGCGGCCTGCAGCAACCCCCACAGGATGCCAGTTGCCCATGCTGGGTTGGTGCGCAGCCGGTCCCACGGGCCGAGCGAGCAGAGGAACAGCACGAGGTAGGGGATCTCCGAGTGCACGCCGCTGCCGAGGAGCACGAGGTTGGTGCTCAGGACGCAGATCCAGCCAGCGCACCATGCGATGCGCTCCTCGAAGGAGCGCTGCAGGGCGCGGTAGGTGAGTGGGGCCACGAGTGCGCCCAGCACGGCGAGCGCGAGGCGA
The DNA here is from genome assembly GCA_041178545.1 of Planctomycetota bacterium. GTDB lineage: Bacteria > Planctomycetota > UBA1135 > UBA1135 > UBA2386 > JBEATZ01. Next base: position 2,109 of record JBEGVB010000026.1, on the reverse strand, counting down.
GGCAGCCAACTGGTTGCGGGGTCGCCGTCCCACAAGACGCTGGTGAACCAGTCCATGGCCGGCGGGCGGAACGGGAGCAGGGACTCCGGGTCGTTCGCGGCAGCGCCCTGTGCCAGCTGCTGCCACTTGGGCGCGTCTCCCTGGTAGGAAACGGCCCACGGCCAGCCGCGGTCCGGGGACCCCACCCAGTGGGCGAGGCGGACCAACAGGCCCACGGCGAACAACGTCGAGGCGCGACGCACGCGGCCACTCTATCGGGCAGTCTCCGGAAACGAAGCAGGGCGCACGTGGCGCCCTGCAGCTTCCGGGACCCGGTCCAGATCAGAGCGTGAAGAGGTTCACGAACTGGTTGGACACGACCAGGTTGAACGCCGGGTCGATGGTGAGCACCTGCGAGAACCAGGTCAGGCCGGTGGCCGCGGCCACGGGCGGTGCCGGGAACGTCAGCGTGAAGCTCCCGCCGGCACCGCTGTACTCGGGCATGGTGATGTAGCCGCCGCCGACCGACAGCTCGGGGATGCCCGGGATGGAGGTCGGGCCAGGCCCGTCTGCAAGGATGAGCAGGAAGGGCGCGGGGGCGGTCCCGGTCTGCACCGTCAGCGCGATGGGGCTGGCGGCGGGCGCCTGCTCCGGCAGCAGTTGCAGCTCGGCGGCGAGCGGCGTGACCTGACCGGCAGCAACCAACTCGACCTCGTCGAGGTTCCAGCCGCCGAAGGTCACGCTGGCGTCGGTGACGAGCCGCCACTCGACCTGCACGTTGGGGTTGTTGTCGGCCATGGGGATCGGGATGTCCATGGCGACCCAGCCGGTGTCCACGAGGTTTGCACCGACGGGGTTGGCCCAGACCTGCTGGCCGTTGACCCAGATGGTTGCCTGGTCGTACTGGCCGTTCTCGACCGTGAGCCAGCGCTGGAACTTGAGCCGCACCCCGTTCCGGCCCGAGCAGTTGATGACGGGGGAGCGCGCCCAGTTGTTGACGTTGTTGGTGTAGGCGCCGTTCCAGGCCTGCGTGCCGATGGTGTTGCCCAGGTCGTTGCCGGCACAGATGGTGCCCGCAGCCGCGTTCTGGGGATCTGCCCAGCCGGTGCCGGTGCGGCCCGCTGGATCGCCGATCTGCCAGTCGTTCTGCGTCGCGACCAGGCCGCTGATCCAGCCGCCTGCGCTGCCGGGCTCGAACCCGTCGTAGAAGATGCGGATGTCGTTGCCGATGGCGTAGCTGAACTCACCACCCGAGGGCAGGCGGATCACGTTGCCGCTCGAGTGGGAGGCCTCGATGTGGTAGCTGACCGAGGTGCCCGAGCGCACGCCCGGCAGCATGGCCTGGTAGCCGTCGGTCGCCCCGTTGGGGACCATGCGCCGCACCTGCACTGCGCCGGTGCCGACCTGGTAGTGCAGCCGCACCTCGTTGAGCGTGCCGCTGTAGGGCACTGCGGTCACGTTGACCTTGCGCGGCGTCAGCTCCACCGTGCTGCTGGTGAGCGGCGTGTGGGTGATGACCCCGAACTGGCGCACCGGGTAGGGCAGCGAGTGGAGGTTGGCGGCGTAGACGAGTTCGTCGTAGTGGGGGACGCCGTTGAGCAGGTTGCCGTCGTTGTCGTCGGCCACGAACACCTGCACCATGGCATCGGCCTGGTTGGTGGCGTTGGCGGCGATCGAGCTGATCACGATGTCGTTGCTCACCGCGATCGCCTGGGCGCGGTTGCCCAGGGTGGTGGCGAGGCGCTCGCGCAGCTTCCACGCGAAGCCACCCCACGACTGGCCCTGTTGGTGCACGCCGGACCCGGTGGGGTACTGCTGGGTGTTGGTGCCGGTGCGGACGAAGCCGCCGGCGGTGGTGAAGTACTCACCGACGACGGGGTTGTCGACCAGGTACATCGACAGGATGTCGGCCCAGGCCTCGCTCAGGCCGTTGGTCTGGCTGATGCCGCCGTAGCGGTCGTCGAGGCCGTGGCCCCACTCGTGGGTGACGACGGTGGAGAAGGCGGTGTTGTTGCAGGTCCCGCCGGTGGCGTAGAAGTTGATCGTGTTGCCCGTGTAGTAGGCGTTGCACGTCGACGCGATGTTGACCGTCGGGCGGATGCTGTCCGCGGTCGCGAGCTGCGCGGAGTT
>JBEGVB010000025.1:0-19225 GCA_041178545.1 Planctomycetota bacterium | reverse complement strand
GACAAGGCTCGCGTGGTGAGCATGTCCAAGGAGGCCATCGAGCGGGCCGTGAAGAAGGGCATGGGCGAGGTCGGCGGCAGCGACTTCGAGGAGGCCCTCTACGAGGGATACGGGCCCGGTGGCGTCGCGGTGCTGATGGAGATCCTCACCGACAACCGCAATCGCACCGCAGCCGACGTGCGCCGCATCTTCGAGAAGCACGGTGGCGGGCTGGCCGCCAGTGGTGCCGTCGCGTGGCAGTTCGAGCGCAGGAGCGTGTTCTCGGTGGACCCTGCAGGCGGTTGGGACGAGGACCGGCTCACGGAGGTCGTGCTGCAGTGTGGTGCCGACGACCTACGGCGCGAAGGCGACGCGTTCACGGTCCTCGCCCCGAGCACGGCCTTCGCTGCGGTGAAGGCTGGGCTCGACCGCGCCGGCGTGCCGCTCCGCGGCGCCGAGCTCGCCCACGTGCCCGTACAGCGGGTCGAGGTGACGGACGTCGCCGTGGCCCAACGCATCGTCGCCCTGCTGGAGGCGTTGGACGACAACGACGACGTGCAGGGCGTGTACAGCAACGAGGACTTCACCGATTCGGTGGCGAGGGCACTGGAGGAAAAGGCATGAGCACGAAGCGCTGGTTCCATGTGGGCGAGGATGCAGGGGTCAGGGCCGCGGTTGCCGCGGTCCTCGGCGCGGGGCCGGCAACGGACCCGCTGGACCGGGCTGCTGCAGGCGACCTCGTGGTCGTCGAGTCGTTTGGTGACTTCCGTTCCCGCCCCGAGGCGCCGGGCGGCCACGCCTTCTCGCTCGTGCGCGCGCTCAAGGACCGCCGTGGGCCCATGGTCTTCGTCGTGGTGCGCAAGGGCGACACCGCCGGGCGCGGGGTCGCACGCTTCTGCCTGGCCGACGGCAGCCTGGCATGGGACGGCAAGAAACTCGAGGGCGTCGAGGAACTCGCGTGGGACCGCCGTTCGCGACCGCGGCGCTCCGTCGACGAACTGCTTGCGCAGTTCGAGGCCAAGGGACGCGATGCAGCAAGGTCCGTGTCCGCTGTCCAGCGGCTTGCCCACTGGGAGCGCGAGGAGCACTTGATGCACCAGTTGCAGGACCCGGCCACGGGCCTGTTCGACGGGCCCTATGCCGCGCTCAAGATCGACGAGGAGTTCAAGCGTGCCTCGCGCTTCCAGCTGCCACTCAGCCTCGTGCTGCTGGACATCGGCACGCACGATGCCAAGGGCGCTGAACTGCCCGCAGGGGGCGAGGCGCGCCAGGCCCTGCTGGCAGACGTGGCCTCCGTGTTCCTCAACGAGAGTCGCGACATCGACGTCCTGTCGCGCTTCACCGAGACGGTGTTCCTGTTCCTGCTGCCCGGCACCGGCACCGACGGTGCTGCCGTGCTGGCGCGGAGGATGCTCGCAGGGCTGCGCGCGCGCGAGTTCGCCGGCCACGCAATCGCTCCTCACGCAGGCATTGCAACCGTGCCCTCGGCCGGGCTCGGGGACCGGCGGGCCTTCCTCGCTGCCGCGGAGGTCTGTCTGCGCCGCGCCCAGGGCGGCACCGGGCAGGACGGTCTCTGCACCAACTGGGAATAAGCGGCTCGGTGGCTCGCAGGGGGTGGTCCCGCGTGCACCGCGGGCACCCAAGCATGTTCGAGCGCAGGATCCGAATGGGCCGGGCCAGGAAGGCACTCCGCGAGGGGCGCCTCGAGGAGGTGCTGCGCCTGCTGGACGACCCGCTGGTCCGGGACTCTGCCGCCGCCGCGTCCCTGCGGGAGCAGGCCCGCGCGGCCCTTGCCGTGCGCACGGCTGCCCGGGACGGCATGGTGCGCACGGTCGTACCCGGTGCGGCAGCAGCCGACCCGAGGCGTTTCCTCGACCGGGCCCGCGGCCTGGTGGCTGCAGGCGACGTGGAGGGAGCCGCCGCCCAGCTCGATAGACTCAAGGGCGTTGCGCCGATGCTGCGCACGGTGGTCCACGACATGAGGCGCGAACTGGCACGTACCGAGGGGCTCGACGGTGGGTTCCTGCTGCGGGTCGACGAAGGCGGGGAGCACCTCGTCCTGCGCACCGAGTCGTTCTCGGTCGGCAACCTGCGGGACGGACGCGCGGACCTGCCGCTGCTCGCAAACCTTGCGGCACGCCATGCCCGCATCGAGCGGCGCATGAGCTTCCACGGCGGGATGGAGGACTCGGTGCACGCGGAGGACGGGGAACTGTTGGTCGCGGGCAGCCCGACCCGTTCCCACCGGCTCGCGGACGGAGACGTGGTGCAACTCGGGGGGCTGCGCATGCGGTACGAGTTGCCGAGTCGCCGCTCGCTGACGGCACGGCTGCGCCTCCTCGGCGGGTTCTCGGTCGCGGGCACCGACAGCGTGCTGCTGCTCAAGGACCGTGGCCGCGATGGCAGGATCCTGCTCGGGGCTGCGCGCGACGCCCACGTGTCCGTGGCCACGGCGCAGGCCGAGGTCGAGGTGCACGCCGCGCGGGACGGGCGCCTGGTGGTCCGCTGCGCCTCGGGCGGTCGGGTCGACGGGGTCCCCTTTGCCGAGGAGCAGGACGTGGTGCCGGGTGCCGTGGTGGAGGCCGGTGGCGTCACCTTCGTCGCGGTGCCCTGGCGCCGGACCTGAGGCCGGCTCGGGCGCGGCCCGAGGATTCCACGGCAGCACCAAATAATCGACGCTGCGGGTCGCAACCGGGGTGGAGGTGCACGTGTTCGCCGCCATCCTGACGTCGTTGTTGACCATGCTGTTGCCGCTCCGGTCCCAGGCCCCTGCCGACCCGGTGCCGGGTGCCGTCGAGGTGAGGGGAATGGCCGAACTCACCCCAGCTGCCGCGGCGGATGCGGCGTGGGCCGAGGTCCAGTTGCGCTTCCGGGCACGATGGCTCGAGCAGGCCCGGCAGACTGCCAGGGTCCACCTGCCGCATTGGTTGCCGCAGTGGGTGTGGCAGCCTGCCGTCGAGCGCTGGGTCGAGTCCAAGCGCGCGCAGGACCACCTGGCCGTGGTGCACCGCGACGACACGCGGCGCGAGCACGACTTCGGTACCAGCCACCAGGTGACGCTCTGGGTCGCGGAGCCCGAGTCGAACCGGGTCGCGCTGGAGCGCCAGTTGCGCGGGGAGTTCCGCTCCCTGGCACAACGCCTTGCCGCGAAGTGCGGCGGGACCGTGCTGTTCTGGCTCCTCCTCGCGGTGTTCGTGGGCTGGGTGGACCGACTGTCCATGGGCTGGATGACCCGCAGCCTGCGGTTCACCGGGCTCCTTGCCGCGGTCGGCGTGCCCCTCGCCGCCATCCTCCTGTAGGCTCCCGTGCCACTCGCCATGGAACCCGCCGGTCCCACCGATGCTGCTGCCGAGGCTCCCAAGCCTCGCATCGACTGGGAGTCCTTCTACCGGAACTACCGCAAGCCCGGCTACGTGCCAGGGTACGAGGTCATCCACAAGCTCGGTGGCGGGATGTTCGGCCTCGTCTTCAAGGCGCGGAAGGAGTCGATCGGCAAGGACTACGCCGTCAAGTTCCTGAAGGTCGACGACGAGACGATCCGGGACGCGGTGCGACGCGAGCTGCTCGCGGTCGAGCTCTTCGCGCAGATCGACCACCCCAACCTCGTGTCGATCGAGGACAAGGGCGAGGTCGACGGCATCCCGTACCTCGTCATGGGCTACGCGGGCCAGGAGACGCTGCAGAAACGGCTGGAGCAGGGGCGGTTGCCGCGCGAAGAGGCGATGCGACTGTTCGTGCAGGCCGTGCGGGGCACGCAGGCCCTGCACGACCACTCACTCGTCCACTTCGACCTGAAGCCTGCCAACGTGTTCCTCAAGGGGGACGTCGCGCGCGTGGGGGACTACGGGCTCAGCAAGCTCGTCACCGAGTCGCGCAACTCGCTCTCGTTCGGGCGCGGGACGCCCTACTACATGGCTCCCGAGATGCTGCAGCGGCGCGGGGACGCGCGCAGCGACGTCTACTCGCTGGGCGTGATCCTCTTCGAGTGCCTGAGCGGCGACGTGCCCTTCCGCGGCGACTCGGAGTGGGAGGTGCTGCGCAAGCACGAGACCGCACCGGTGCCGTGGCCCGCGGACATGGCGCCCGGGGACCGCGCCGTGCTGCAGCGGTGCCTCGCGAAGGACCCTGCCCAGCGCTACGCCAATGCCGGCGAACTGCTGCGAGCCCTGCAGGCGCCCGTGGCGCTCGGCGAGAGCGTTGCCTTGCCCCGGGTCGCGGCAGTGCCAGCCGCCCCGCTGCCGCGCGCTCCACACGTTCCGCCGCCCCTGCCCCAGCCGGCAGCCGTGCCGCCACCGCTGCCGAGCAGGCCAGGTTCGGCTCCTGCGGTGCGTCCAGGTGCGGACGCGTGGCGGCCTGCACTCGGGGACAAGGCGGCCGCCGACTCCCCGCGGGGCATGCCCTGGCGCGGGCAGGCGCGGGCACGCGGCATCGTCCCGCTGGGGGTCGCGACGGTGTTCCTTGCACTGGAGGCCGTTGCCTTCGTGGCGATGCTGCCGATCCGCTTCCTCACGGACTGGGTGGGGCCGGCCCTGCTGTGGCTGCTGCGACTGCCGTTGCGGGTCCTCGGCCTCGCCGCGCACGCCGTTGCGTGGCTCGTGGCCGTGGGGATGTTCGCCACCCTCGTGGCCATCGCCGTCTGGCTGGTGCGGGGAGGCTGACCCATGGCGAGCCACGACCACCGCAGGCTGCAGGCCATGGACGAGGGCGCGTGGGCTGCGTTGCAGGACGAGTTCCTGCCGCGCATCCACCAGTTCCTGCTGCGGCAGGTGCGCGACCACCAGACTGCGGAGGACCTGGCGCAGGAGACATTCCTCGGCGCCGTCCGCGGGATCGGCTCCTACGACCCTGCGTACTCGCTGGAGCAGTTCCTGTTCGGCATCGCCCGCAACCGCGTGGTGGACCACTTCCGCAAGCACAAGGTGGCACTGATGCCCTCGAAGGGCGATGGCGACGAGTCGGCACCGGCAGCGTGGATCGAGAACCTGCCCGACGCCGCGGCACGTTCGCCCGGCCAGGTGACCCAGCAGGCCGAGGAGCTCTCTCGGCAGCGCCGGGTGCTCGAGGAGATCCTCCGGGAACTGGTGGCTGGGCTCTGGCAGTCGGGCGAGTTCCGCAGGCTGCAGGTGCTTGAGTACCTGTTCGTACTGGGCGGGCGCAATCGCGATGCCGCGAGGCGTTTCGGCTACGCCGACGAGTCGGCCGTTGCCGGGGTCAAGTTCCGTGCACTGGAGCAACTGCGCGGGCTGGCGCGCCAGCGCGACCCGAACCACTCGCTGTTCCTCGGGCTCTGGAAGCCGGGGGCAAGATGAGTCCGTTCGACGCAGGTGACGACGAGGTCGAGCTGGCGGTGGCCGCCGTCTGGCGTGCCGCGCGCGTGAGCTGTCCGCACCCGGACCTGCTGCGCAGCCACCACGCGGGGGCCCTTGCCGACGGTGCGGCGGAGTTCGTCCGCTTCCACCTCGAGGAGTCGCAGTGCCCGTTCTGCCGCGCGGTGGTGGACGCGTGCGCTGCGGAGGACGAGGCCGCACGGCGTGCGACGGCCGAGGGCCTGCGCGACCGGCTGATGCGCTCGACCCTGGCGGCCGTCCGATCCTCCCGCCGCTGAGGATTCCGTCGAATCCGCGAAGAATCGCGGTGCCCGTCCGCAGAGGGGGCAGGCAGGCGTTTCCAGTGCCTGCCGCAACCACTGCAAACGGATTCCACGATGATCGGCAAGACCTTGAAGATGTTCGTCCTCTCGGGCGCGGTGTTGGGCGGGGCCGGATACCTGCTCTTCGGATCGAGCTTCGGCAGCTACCTCGGCACGGTGGCGGAGTCGGTCCAGGAAGGGGTGGAGCAGTCCATCCCCGTCGACTTCGAGATCAAGCGGGCGGAGTCGCTCATCCGGGCGATCGAGCCCCAGATCGAGAACTGCAAGCGAGACGTGGCGCGTGCCGAGGTCGAGCTCGAGGAGTTGCAGGAGTCGGTTGCCGACCTGCAGAAGCTCGTCGAGACCGAGGAGAAGCGGTTGCGCACGGGCCACGCCCTGTTGCGTTCCGACGGCGTGGCCACCGCGCGGCTGGCTGCCGTGAACGGCGCAGAGCGGCGCATGGAGCTGGAGCTCCAGCGCACACTCGACAGCTTCCGCAACAACCAGTCGATCCTCCGCACCAAGCGCTCCCTGATCGACCGGCAGACCGAGGCCGTCGCGGCCGCCAAGCTCAAGCTCAACACCGTTCGCGCCGAGCGCGAGACGCTCGCCGACCAGGTGGTGACGCTCAAGATGCAGCAGAGCGCCATCGAGGCCATGGCAGCGAGCAGCCGTCGCTTCGACTTCGACGACAGTGCGTTGAGCCAGGCCAAGGAGGCACTGGGCAAGGTCCAGAAGCGACTCGACGTCGCCCAGAAGATGCTCGAGAACGACCTCGTCTGGCACGAGGGCGACCCACTGGCAGCGGCTGCCCCGGCGCGCGACGTGCTCAAGGAGATCGAGGAGCAGTTTGCTGCGCCCGCAGGCGAGGTCGTGGTCCGCGTCGATGCTCAGCCCGCGGCTGCGGAAGGCTCCACCCGCTGAGGGGGACGGGGGTCCGTGTGCACCTGCCTAGGGCAGGTCGCGGATCTCCACCACGTCGACCTTCCACTCGTGACCCGTTTCCGCCCGGACCACCTGCTCCGGGCGGATGGGCTCGAAGCCGACCAGCGGGAACGTCATCGGGCTGACCCGGAGGACCTGCTGGGTGCCGTCCTCGGAGGCCTCGACCGTCGTGGTCTCGCCAAGGGACCCGAGGTAGCTGCCGGCCTCGCCGCGACCACGCTCGCGCTCGTAGGTCACGGACCAGTACGCCGACCGCACGACCTCCAGGGTGAGTTCCCTGCCGTGGACCTCGATGCGGTACCGCCTGCGACCCGGAGCCAGCTGCTCAGCCTCGGGCAGGGGCGCGTAACCGGCGACGTGGATGCCCGGGTACTGGGTGCGCAACTGGTCCCAGGCGAGCCGGGCCGACATCCCGTCGAGACGATTCCGTGACTTGAAACCGGGGCTCAGGGAGAGACTCACGATGTCCGGCTGGTCGCGGCGGACCGCCTCGAGGAAGGTTCTCGCTGCCTCGTCCGGGGTGAGGAAGGAGACGCTCACCCAGTCGCTGGCATCGGGTCCACACAGCCACTGTGCCACCCCGCAGCAGGAGGCCTGGGGCAGCGCGAGGGCCAGCAGGAGGAGGGTGGGAGCGCGCGGTGCCATGGTCGGGAGTTCTCCGGGCTCCAAAGCTATACTGCATTGCTCCGAAAACGGAGCAGGCAGCCTCGCTGCCGTCGCCCGCTCCGAACCACCTGCTGCCCGCAAGGGCCTGCGCACAGCCATGATCCGATTCCTCGCCGCATCCCTGCTCGTCTCGTCCGTGTTCGCGCAGGAGGTCACCAACCTCGACCCGGAGCAGGCGCCTGTCATCGGCAAGGAGAAGCAGGACCCGAACGCAGTCCCGCCCCAGGTCGCGCCCAAGGCGCCCGCCGAGCCGATGCGGAGCAACCCTTGGTTCCCGGTGGTGGAGAAGAACCTCGGGACCTACATGAGCCATGAGGAGGCCAAGGGGGTGTTCAAGTTCAAGAACCCCAACCAGGAGGCCCAGTCGATCCGGCACCTGCAGCCCAGCTGTGCCTGCTCCAAGATCCTGCTGCGCGTCGGCGCCAGGCACTTCGAGTACGGCGGCAAGGCCAACCCCGGACAGATCTTCGAGACCGACGAGAAGGGCGGCAACCGCAAGCTCGTCAAGGAGATCCCGGTGGCCGCCGGCGAGGAGGGCGAGGTCGAGATCCACATGGAGATGACGGGTGTCATCGGCCTGCGCTCTGCAACGTTGGACCTGCACCTCACCGACCCGACCCTGCCCCTCGCCAAGATCAAGTTCGAGGCGACTGGCGCCCAGATGTACCTGGTGTCGCCTGCGGAGGTGAACCTCAACACGATGACCTGGGCCGAGAGCCGCGAGTTCCAGGTGACCGTGACCTCGCCGATCCTCAAGGACTTCAACATCGTCCGGATGGACGAGGCCGGCAAGGACTTCAAGGTCACCTACGAGAAGGCGATGGACAACGGCGCCGCGCGCTGGGTCATCAAGGGCACCTACGGCCCGGTCTCCGCCGAGAGCGGTTCGGGCGGCATGCTCCGCTTCTTCACCGACCAGGCAAACGCCAACAACTTCCAGGTGCGCGTGGCAGCCTTCGTGAAGGGCCCGCTGGAGGTCCGGCCGGGTGCCTTCCTCAGCCTCGGCATGATCCGCAAGGGGACGGCGCGCAAGCAGCAGGTGGTGTTCGAGCCCAACGACCAGACCGACCTCCAGGCCACTTCCATCACCTTCGACAAGCTGACCGTCCCGCAGGAGTTCGTGTCCTGCTCCCAGTCCAAGGACGGCAAGAAGCTGGTGCTCGAGCTGAACATCTCGGACCAGGCGCCGGCGGGCATGCTGCGCGGCAACATCGTGGTCAAGACCAACCACCCAGGCCTCCCCGAGAAGGTGCTGATGTTCAATGGTTACGTGAGGTGAGTCCCTGGGTAGGCTGACCGCCTCCCAGACCTCCACGTGACCCCGGCGTGAGCACCCAAGAGACCTTCCGCAAGCTGCTGGTCGAGACCGGCGCCCTCGACCGCGAACGGCTGGCGAAGGCGGAGAGCGCGGCGTCCACCCGAGGACTCGCCCTCGAGCGGGCGATCCTCGCACTGGGTCTCGCCGAGGAGACTGCCGTGTGGCGGTGTCTCGCCAAGGCGCACGGGCTGAAGTTCGTCGACCCTGCCAAGCTCACGGTGCAGCAGGAGGCACGGCAGAAGATCCCGCTGGAGCAGGTGGAGCAGAACGAGGCGCTGCCGGTGCTCTTCAAGGACGGCGTGCTCTGGGTCGCCGTCGACGACCCGCTGAAGACCTTCGTTGCCGACAACCTTGGCTTCGTTGCCGGTTGCCAGGTGCAGTGTGCCCTGATTCCGCCTGGTGCCCTGAAGGACCAGATCCGCAGGCTCGTGGGCAGCAAGGACCGGTCGGGAGCCGGTCTTGCGGCTGCAGGCGGCGCCAAGCCCGAGGACGAGGATGCGCCGATCATCCGGCTGGTCGCCCGCACCCTCGAGGACGCCCTGCTGCAGCGGGCCTCGGACGTCCACGTCGAGCCCTTTGCAAACCGCGTTCGCGTGCGGTTCCGCATCGACGGTGTGCTGCGGGAGACTGCGTCGCTCGACGTGGCGCTGCTCGGGCCCCTCACGTCGCGACTGAAGATCATGGCCGGCCTCGACATCGCCGAGAAGCGCAAGCCGCAGGACGGACGCATTGCCTTCCGGACCAGCGAGGGCCGCGAGATCGACGTCCGCACCTCGGTGCTCCCCGGCAGCCACGGCGAGACGATCGTGATGCGCCTGCTCGACAAGGAGAAGGGCCTGATGAGCCTCGAGGCCCTCGGCTTCGAGGGCGTCGACCGCGAGCGATTCCGCAAGGTCATCAAGCGCCCGAACGGCATCGTGCTGGTGACCGGGCCGACCGGTTCCGGCAAGACCACGACGCTCTACGCCGCCCTCCAGGAGCTCAACCGCCCCGACGTCAAGATCATCACGGCCGAGGACCCGGTGGAGTTCAACATCCGCGGGATCAACCAGTGCCTGGTGCGATCGCGTATCGGCCTCACCTTCGCACGTGTGCTGCGCGCGATGCTGCGTCAGGCGCCGAACATCATCCTGGTGGGTGAGATCCGCGACAAGGAGACCGCAGAGATCGCCGTGCAGGCGGCGCTCACGGGGCACCTCGTGTTCTCCACGCTCCACACCAACGACGCGCCCAGTGCCATCACGCGCCTCGTGGACATGGGCGTGAAGCCGTTCCTCGTGGCGGCCGCCGTGCAGGCGATCATGGCCCAGCGGCTCTTGCGCGTGCTGTGCAGGTCCTGCCGCCAGCCCTACGAGCCCTCGGAGGTCGAGCTGGCCTCGGTCGGCATCGCGCCGGGGGACGTGGGGGGCAACACCATCTACCGCGCGGGCGGGTGTGCGGAGTGCGAGCACTCCGGCTACCGCGGCCGGCTCGGCATCTTCGAGGTCCTCACCATGGACACCGACCTGCGCGAGATGACCTTCCGGGGCGAGCCCACCATGCGCCTGCGCGACCACGCGACCACGGCTGGCGGCATGAAGTCGCTGCAGCAGGACGGGGCGCGCAAGGTGCTCGGCGGACAGACATCGGTGCAGGAACTGCTGCGGGTGACCGCTGCCAACTGACGAGGCTCACATGGATCTCACCTCCCTTCTCGACCAGGCCCACCAGCGAGGCGCAAGCGACATCCACCTGAGCGTGGGCAGGCGTCCGGTCTTCCGGCTCGGCGGCGGCCTGGTGGAGGTGGGGGACCGCGAACTCACCGCGGCCGACACCGAGGCGATGGCGCGCCAGGTCACCCCTGCACGCAACCTCGAGGAACTGGAGCGCTGCGGCACCACGGACTACGGGTTCGCCCACGGGGACAAGTGCAGGTTCCGCGTGAGCGTGCTCACGCAGAAGGGCGTGCGCGGCCTGGTCATGCGCCAGATCCCGCAGAAGCTGCTGTCCTTCGAGCAGATCGGCCTGCCGGACGGGGTGGTGGAACTGCTCAACCTGCACCGAGGCCTGATCCTCGTCACCGGCCCCACGGGCTCCGGCAAGACCACGACGCTTGCCACGATGATCGACTGGATCAACCGCAACCGCGACGTGCACATCGTCACGATCGAGGACCCGGTCGAGTACCACCACCGGCACCAGAAGTCCCAGGTCACCCAGCGTGAGGTGGGGACCGACGTGCCGAGCTTCGGCGAGGCCATGAGGCGTGTGCTGCGCCAGGACCCGGACGTGATCCTGCTGGGCGAGATGCGCGACCTCGAGACCACCTCCGCAGCCATCACGGCTGCCGAGACCGGTCACCTCGTGTTCGGCACGCTGCACACGACCGGGGCTGCGCGGACCGTCGACCGCATCATCGACCAGTACCCCACCGATCAGCAGGAGCAGATCCGGTCCCAGCTCGCGGTCTCCCTCGTTGCCGTGGTGTCCCAGATCCTCATGCCTGCAGCTGGTGGCGGTCGCGTCGCCGGTTTCGAGGTCATGCTCAACAACCCGGCGATCGAGAACCACATCCGCAAGTGCGAGACGTTCAAGATCCCGTCCGTCATCCAGACCAGCCGCCGCGGCGGCATGGTGCTGATGGACGACTTCCTCCTCGACCTCTACCGCAGCGGACGCGTCGAGCGCGACGTGGCGCTGGAGCGGGCATTCGACCGCAAGGCGCTGCTCACCCGCATGGGCGGGGGAGCGGAATGAGCCCATGGCTGCACGGAGACTGATCGGCCAGATCCTGAAGGAACTCGGCGCCGTCCACGAGGGGATGGTGCAGGAGGCCCTCATGCTCCAGCGTGAGAAGGGCGGCCGCATCGGCGAGATCCTCATCGGCCTCGGGCACGTGACGCAGGCCGACCTGGCGCGCGCGCTGGCACAGCAGGCAGGGCTGGCGTTCTGGGACCTCGCTTCCCGGCCGCCGGCCCCGGATGCACTCGCCAAGGTCGACTCCGCCACGGCACGGGCCTTCACGCTGCTTCCCGTGCTGCTCGAGGGGCGCAAGCTGACCGTTGCGATCGCCGACCCCGTCAACGCCACCGTGCTCAACGACCTGGCGTTCACCACCGGCTGCGAACTGGTCGGGGTGGTGGCGGACGAGTCGCTGCTGCGGGCCGGGCTGGAGCGCAGCTACCAGGAGGAGGCCGGTGCGGCCAAGGCCCGCATGAAGGAGCTGGTGCAGGAGCTCCAGCAGTCCGGCGGCAAGATCGACCTCGCGGACAAGAACGCGATGGCAGCGGCTGCGCCGGTGGTGAAGCTGCTCAACTACATCCTGTTCCAGGCCATCCGGGACAAGGCCTCCGACATCCACCTGGAGCCGTTCGAGAACGACTTCAAGATCCGCTACCGCGTGGACGGGTCGCTGTTCGAGCTCGAGGCGCCGCCGCCGCACCTTGCCGAGGCATTGATCGCCCGAGTCAAGGTGATGGCCGACCTCGACATTGCCGAGACGCGGCTGCCGCAGGACGGACGCATCGAGTTGACCGTGTCCGGCAAGCCTGTCGACCTGCGTGTGTCGACCCTTCCCACCATGTTCGGGGAGTCGACCGTGCTCCGCATCCTCGACCGGTCCGTGGTCGCGCTCGACCTCGAGAACCTCGGGCTGTTCCAGCAGGTGAAGGACCGGCTGCGGCGGTTCCTCGAGTTGCCGCACGGCATCGTCCTCGTTACCGGGCCGACCGGGTCCGGCAAGACCACGACGCTGTACGCGATGCTCAACGAGGCCAACCGCGAGGACACCAAGATCATCACGGTCGAGGACCCGGTCGAGTACGCCCTCGAGGGGATCGTGCAGGTCCCGGTCAACGACGAGATCGACGTCACCTACGCCAAGGTGCTCCGCACGATCCTCCGTCAGGACCCGGACGTGATCCTGGTGGGCGAGATCCGCGACCGTGAGACGGCCCAGACGGCCATCGAGGCAAGTCTCACCGGCCACCTGGTGTTCTCGACGCTCCACACCAACGACGCGCCAAGCGCCGTGACGCGCCTCGTGGACATCGGTGTCGAGCCGTTCCTGCTCGCCGCCACCCTGGAGGGGATCGTGGCCCAGCGACTGGTCCGGCGTGTCTGCAACGGGTGCCGCACCGTGTACGAGCCGGGCGAGGACGTGTTGCGCGAGCTCGGGTTGGGCCGCGAGCAGGCAGCCGGCGCCACCTTTGCCTTCGGCAAGGGTTGCGAGGCCTGCAACTACACCGGCTACAAGGGCCGCATGGCGTTGCAGGAGATCCTCGAGATGGACGACGGCATCCGCGAACTCGTCCTCAAGGGCGCCAGCACTTCTGCCCTCACCCGCGCTGCCCTAGAGCGCGGCATGGCCACCCTGCGCGATGCCGGCCTCAAGGCCGTCTTCTCGGGGGCCACCACGGTCGAGGAAGTGCTCCGGGAGACCGGAGCGTTCTGACAACCTGCTGGCGCAAGGCGCCAACGGCAAGGGGAGCACACGGCGTTTGACCCGGCGGGCGGCCGTCGCTAGCCTGCCTGCCCCATGAAGCTCAAGGTCCGTAACTCCAGTCTCAAGCGCAAGAAGAAGGTCGGCTTCCGCACCCGTTCCAAGACGCGCGGTGGCCGCAAGGTCATCAAGCGCAAGATCCGCCGCTCGGGCAAGTTCCGCGTCGGCTGAGACGCGCGCCCCGGCGCCGCGCCGGGTTCCATCGCTGGCGCCTCGGTTGCTGGGCTGCGGCCCCTGTCTGGGGTGCTTGGCCTTGTCGCACCGCAGCCCATGCTGGTGCATCCGAGAGCTCCACCAGCCGTACGCTGCCGACGAGGATCGCAGGGTTCGATGGCGGTTGGGCTGGCAGGCTGAGGGCTCATGGAGCCCATTTCCAGGCCCGTCATTGGGCTGGATCCAGAGGGCTGGATCCAGATCCATCGCTTTCGGCCTTCAGGGCTCTTTCAGCCTTCAGGACAAGGCCGCAGAACCAGTCAGAGGCACCGTCTTGGCTGCTGGCGGCCCAGCAGGGGTTGGAACCATCAGGTGCCCGGCAGCTGGCGCTTCAGGAACGCCATGTCCTCGGCGAACTGGTTGAGGGCGGAACGGTCCGACTCGCCGAGCTTGGTGAACGTGCAGGACACCCGCACGCCGCCGTCCGAGGTTGGCTCGAGGCTTCCCACCTTGGCGGGGGCCTCGAAGAAACCCTTCTTGATCATGCGGACCTGGAACTTCAGGTCGAGCATGCTACCGGAGTAGAAGAGCTGCTTGGCCTGGTCCTGGTTGACGCCTTGCTTGGTCCCGTTCCACTGGAACGTGACCTGCGTCCCGTCCACGTTCGACATGGTGCCGAGCAGGACCTTCTTGCCGCCCATCATCTGGTTCCGCACGTCGTCGGGGAACGTGATCATGACCTTCTCTTGGTCGACCGGAGCCTGGCCGGCGAGCTCGCGAGAGTTGAGAGCCTTGACGATGGCCTTGGTTGCGTCGGCCTCGTTCTCGAACACCGGCACCAGCCGGTCGATCCCAACCTTGCCCATCACGTCGCGCACGAAGTTGGAGGCGGAGGAGATCACCATCTCGCCGCCCTCGGCCTTGCAGCGCTTGTGGGCCTTGATGATCGCGCCGAGTGCCGTCGAGTTGATGAACTTGACGAGACGCATGTCCAGCAACAGGTGCGAGATGCCCTGTTCCACGAGACCTTCCACTTCCTCCTGGAGCAAGGGGCAGTAGTAGGTGTCGAACTCGCCCTTGAGCGTGAGGACGGCGTAGTCCTCGTGAACGTTCTTGTCGATCTTCATGGGGAACTGTATCCGGCGGGGGTATGGACTGCGCCGCGATTTTGGCGCGGCCACGGCCCATGCGCAACGAAGTTGGCTACAGTTCCGTGCTCGGCATGAAGCGGTTCTTCTTCTGGCGCAAGGGCAGGGTGGCGGACGCGGGGCAGACGGCGCCGCGCGGGGCCGATGCACTCACGGCGGACCGCCCCAAGTCGGGCCTCCTCACCGGTGATCCGCGAGAAGACGCGCGGTCCCTCGAGGTCCTGCTCGACACCATCGCGGCCGTCAGTGCCAACATCGACCTGGACGCCGTCCTGGGCGACATCGTCGACCGGTCCCTCGTGGTGACCCGGGCCGAGCGGGCCATCCTCTTCCTCGGCAGTGCGCCGGAGGGCGTCGTCGTCCGCATGGCGCGCGACCGCGAGGGCAGGGACCTTGTCGGTCCCATCACCTACAGCCGCAGTGTGCTGCGCCGCTGCATGGAGCAGGGGGCGGCAGTCCGAAGCGTGGTCCAGTCGGACGAGGAGGCGCTCGAACTGGGGCAGTCCGTCTACGACCTCAAGCTGCGGGCCGTCATGTGCACCCCCATGGTCGTCCGCGACCGGACCATCGGTGCCATCTACGTCGACTCGCGTGCGTTGCGCAGGGAGTTCACGCCGAGGGACCTTGCCTTGTTCGAGGCGATCTCCGCGCAGCTTGCGGTCAGCCTGGAGAACGCGAGGCTCCACCGCGACTCGATGGAGAAGATGCGGCTGCAGAAGGATGTCGAGGTGGCGCGGCGGATCCAGGGTCACCTCCTGCCCAAGGTGCCGCAGGCCATCCCGGGGCTGGACCTGGCACTCCACTTCTCTGCGGCTGACCAGGCCAGCGGGGACGCCTACGACATCGTGCCGATGTCCAACCACCGGGTCGCCCTCATGGTGGGCGACGTCACCGGACACGGACTGGGTGCATCCCTCCTCAGCCATGCGTCCCAGGCCGCGATGCGCAGTTACCTCGAACTCGACGTCGCGCCGCAGGAGGTCGTCACGAGGCTCAACCAGCGTCTCGTCGAGAGTGTCGAGGCAGGCAACTTCCTCTCGCTCCTGCTCGTGGTGTTGGACCCCGTGTCGCGCACCCTGCGCTACGTCAACGCAGGCCACCCCGGTCTGGTGCTGAGTCGCGAGTCCGGTGCCACGGTCATGGAAAAGACCGGCATGGTGCTCGGGGTGATGGGGGGGCAGGTCTACGAGGCCAGTCCGCCGGTGCAACTGCAGCCGGGGGACGTGTTGTTGCTGCGCAGCGACGGCATCGACGAGTGCATGTCCCCCTCGCGCGAGGTCTTCGGCGATGACCGCTTGCTTGCCGTGCTGCAGGAGAACCGGTCAAGGAGCGCTCGCGAGATCCTCGATGCCGTCCGTCGTGCAGTCGAGGCCCACGCCGGCGGTGCCGGTCCCCAGGATGACGTGACCATGATTGCAGTCAAGTTGGTGGGCCCGTGAGCGGTTCCCGTGGCGTCCTCGTTGCGGTCGTGCTGCTGGCACTCGCGCTCGGCGGCTACGGGTTCAAGCTCCTGCGTGAGTCGGGCCAGCGGGCCGCGGCAGTTGACCAACTGGTCGCGGACGTCGAGTCGGAAATCGCCAAGCCGAGCCCGGACTCCAGCGAGCTCTCTGCCCTCGCGACCCGGATCCGGAAGGTCGAGGGGCATGAGTCCAACCGCGCACTGCGGGTCGCGCTCGCCCGAATCGACATCGAGCGCGGTCGTGAGGAGCAGGCCCTGCGGGACCTCGAGCCGCTCGTGCTCCTCGGCGACGGGACTGCAGTCGAACTCCACCTGGTTGCGTGGTGCTTGCTGCGTTCGCAGCAGCGCGGTGGTGACCCTGGCAGGGCGCGAAAGGCTCTCGACACGGCGGAGGCGGCCTACGCGCTCTCTTCCGACCCCGCGGACCTGCGACTCGCGTTGCAGGCCGCCATCCGGGCGCAGGACGATGCTGCCAAGGGCCGCGTCGCGGAGCTGCTCGTCGGCAGGCACGCGGACACGCGCGACGGGCGCTTTGCGAGGCTCGTCCAGCAGTTCTCCGAGTCCACCCCGGCAGCGGAGGTCGCAAGCGTGGTCGCCGAGTACGAGCAACCGCCGGAGGAACTCGCCCTGCTGTTGGTCGTCCAGGAGCTCCAGGCGGGTCGACCTGCGGAGGCCCTGCGGTACCTGGAGCCCTTGCTGGGCGAGGCACCTGCCTTGCTCGACGTGCGCAACTTTGCCGCCTACGCCAACCACCTGCTCGCGGCCAGTCCCGGGATCCAGGAGTCGGAGCGTGCCAACTGCCTGCGCAAGCGCGACGCCCATCTCGAGTGGTTGCTCCAGAAGGCCCCGCCCGAGGACTCCCGTCGGAAGGTCTGGGCCGAGATGCGCGACGTGCGCTGAACCAACTGCGGCAGGATCGTGGCCGTGCCACTGGACTTTCCACACGGCATGGGGGTAGTTTTCCACACGTCGCAGGCCAGTCGCCTGTGGCTGCCCGTGCACCGGGCCCGCCCTCGTAGCCATGCAAACCCCGGAACTTGCGGTCATCGGCCTCACCTGCAACGTCGTGGGTGTGTTCTTCCTTGCGAACTCGATCCGGTTGCGGGAGCCGTTGAAGGCCATCGAGGACGCCCTCGGGGTCGGGGCCAAGAGCCTTGAGAAGGTGCGAGACACCGCTCTCAACAACATGCAGGTCATGATCGGGTTCTTGTTCCTCACTGCAGGCTTCCTGCTGCAGACGATGGGCACCTGGGAGGGCGTTGCCGACGAGATCGTCACCCTTGGCTTCTGTGCCGGCATCATCGCCGTCGCGGGCATCGTCTACGCGTTCGGCGCCTACAGTTCGCGCCGCGCCTTCCGCAAGCTCCTGCGCCAGTTCTTCCAGGGCAATGCATGGTCGTTCACCGACAACATGGCCCTCACCAAGGAAGTGGGCGAGATGCTTGGCGTCGTCCACACCCCGGACATGACCGTCGAGGAGTACGTCCACAAGGTGCGCCTTGCACTCGGAGTCTCTGCGCAGCCGAGGCAGGGCAACGGGATCGCTGACCGTTCGCGCAGGCTGCGCGACATCAGCCCCCTCGCCCCGCGCTGAGCCCGCGCTCGCGGCAGTCTGGGTGGGCATGCGACCAGGGCACTGGGCTGCGCACCGTGGGGCATGCAGCGACTTCTCTCCCGGTTCTGGGACGAGTTCCTCGGGGCCCTGCTCGATGCTGTTGCGCCATCCCACTGCCCGGGTTGCGGGGTGAACCATCCCATGCTGTGCCGAGCCTGCGTGGCCCGGCTCGAGCGGAGGATGCAGCCCTCTTGCAGTCGGTGTGGCGAGACCCTGCTGGTGCCGGGGCGCCCGTGTCCCTCTGCGCACTCGGCCTTGCGTTCCATCGCGTGGGCCCGTGCACCCTATCGGTATGCAGGAACCGGAGGAGCCATGGTGCGGCGCCTCAAGTTCGAGTCGGACTGGGGGGCGGGCTTCCACCTTGCCGCGGCCATGACCGACGTCGTCCGGTCGAGCCTCGTGGGGCCGTGGCGCAAGCCGGTCGTCGTTCCCGTGCCCCTGCACCGGTCGCGAGAGCGGCAGCGTGGCTTCAACCAAGCGGCTTGGCTCGGGGCAGGGGTGGCTGCGGACCACGGACTCACGCTGCATCCGAGGCAACTGGTGCGATCCCGTGCAACCTTGCCCCAAGGCGACCCCAGGGTGCTCGGCAGGGGGGCCAACGTCGAGGGTGCCTTTGTCCTGCGAGGGAGGAGTCGTGTCCGGGGACGGCGGGTCCTGCTCGTCGACGACGTCACCACCTCCGGCGCGACTGCACGTGCATGTTCCCGCGTCCTGCTCGAGCACGGGGCCGTCGAGGTGGCACTGCTCACTGCCTGCGCCAGTGCGCCGTCGGACGTGTCCACCTGAGGTGAACGTTCGTTGCGGCGCGAACGGGGACGCTCGATGATGTTGCCATGAGCGACGCAGCGTGCCGTCCCGATGCAGAGGCCGTTCGTGCGGCAGCCGTCCGTCTGCGCGGTCACCTCGTGGCCACTCCCCTGATCGGGGGCCTGTTGCTGCCAGGGTTTGCCCATGCCGCAGACGTGCGCATCAAGCCCGAACTGTTGCAGCCGGGTGGGTCCGTTTGGTTCCGTGGCCACCTGCACTTCATGCTGCGATCCATGGGCAGGCCCGTGGGGCTTGCATGGGTCGAGGGCAGCGGATCGGTGGTCAGTGCTGCTGCTGCAGCTGCGTCGTGCCGGTTGCCCTTGCGGGTCTTCGTGCGAGCGCCCCTGGGATCGATGGAGGCTGCTGCTGTTGCACACCTCGGAGCGGAGGTTGTCTGTGTGGAAGACCCAGCTGGTGCGGCGTGGGCCTTGGGCAGGAGTGGTGGGTTCACCCTGCTGCCGGGGGCCGAACACCCAGACGTGGCAGCAGGTCTTGCCACCCTTGGGCTCGAGCTCGCCTCTGCCATGCCGTGGGACGCTGCTGTGGTCCACGTCGTGCCGGGTCTCGGTGCGGCCGTTGCATCAGGACTGGTGGCGGGCGGACATGGTGCCGCGGTTGTGGAAGTGCCCTGGGTGCCAGGGACCGATGCACTTGGTGCCAGCCTGCTCGCGCACCATGGCCTTCGAGCTGGCGCGGGGTCGCTGGCGGCGCTGGCGGCGGCGCTGGGGCGGGGGGAGCCGGGCTGCACAGTGTCCATTCTCGAATACTGATCGCGGAGTTGTGGGATCCTGTCACCGGGACTGATTCGGTTGCACAGCCTCCTGTCGCAGGCGCGAGTTCGCGCGCGACAAGGAGGCTGTCTTGGATGTCCGTCGTTTTGTCCCTCCCCGTTGCCCCAACCGTGGCTGTCCCAACCACAGCGATCCCCGACCGCGCTTCTGGCACCGCCACGGTGCCTATGCCGTTGCCTGCCGGTCGCACCTGGTCCCGCGCTTCCGCTGCAAGGACTGCCACAAGACATTCGGC
>JBEGVB010000024.1:0-68069 GCA_041178545.1 Planctomycetota bacterium | reverse complement strand
CGCAGGCTCTCCCCGGGGGCCAGCTCAGCCGCCGGGGACGAGCTCTCCAGCTCGTAGAACGGGCCGAACGGTGCGCCACCCGGGACCGTGGGCCCGTCGTTGTAGCTGTTCAGCGCGTCGCCGCCGTAGGGATGCTCCTGCGCGCCCCACGTCGAGTTGACGTAGTCGCGAGCCTGCGGCGGCAGCGTGTGGGTGACGATCGTCAGCACCTCGTGGTCCGCGTCCCAGCTGCCCATGACGCCCAGCGCTGCCTCGGGGCGCACGCCGATCTTGCTGCGCAGCTGGCCGTCGGCGCGGAACAGCAGGGCCGAGCGCCGCGCCGGCAGGTCGAGGGCAGGACCGGCGAGGACGCGCAGGAGCCGGTCGCCTGGGACCTTGCCGAAGTAGCTGTCGTTCACGAGCGAACCGAGCGGCTGGTCGCCAGCGAGGGCGAGCGGGACCACGACGGTGGTGGAGTCGCCGGGCGGGAACATGCCGAGGACCCAGATGGAAAGCAGGCCGCTGCGCTTGCGCCAGGCCTCGTCGCCGCGGTTGGTGACGGTGTTGCGCGACTCGAATGCCACCACCTGCAGTTCGTCGGGCGCAGCACCGAGCTCGACGAGGGTGGCTGTTGCGTCCAGAACGACCACCTCGCGTTCGATGCCCACGTCGAAGCGGGTGCCGGACGCGTTGGTGAACTGGGCGCGCCGAGTGAAACGCGCGCTCGAGCCCGTGAGGCCTGCGAGGGCAAAGGGCTCCGAGTCGATGGGGGCAGGTGTCTGCCAGTTCGCGATCACCTGCTCCTTGCCCGGCGCGAAGAAGAGCGAGAACGGTCCGCCTTCGGGGCCGAGCCAGAACCGGTCCTCGCCGCCGTAGGGGTTCATCCCCGGGAGCAGGTCGCGCGCGGCGATGCGATCGTGCTTCAGGAACCCGTGCGACATGCCGTTGCCGTCGCCAATGGTGGAGGTCATCACCCGGCCCTGGAACTCCGGCACCACGGCCACCTTGCCACTGCCGTCGGGCGCAGTGAGCACGAGGGTCTCGCGATGCTGCCGCAGGGACGCGAGGTCCTCGTGGAAGCTCGGTCGCGATGCGCAGGAGGCCAGCGCGGAGAGGGCGAGGAGGGCTGCGGGGACCACTGGGCGCCGACGGGGCTGCGCGTGCATGGGCGGCAGGATAGCGGCACCGGCTGTGGCGACGGTCATGGTTCGTCGCGCACGCGCTGCTAGCCTCATGCACATGGCACCTGCAACGGTGGTCTGGGCCTACCGGCGAACCGGCAAGTTCGCGTTCCACGTGCTCACGGGCGCGTTGGACAGCGACCTGCGCACGCGCGACGTGCCGGTCGTGTTTGCAGGCGGGCCCGAGGCCGTGGTTGGGGCGGTCCGCGATGCCCTGGCGGCCGGGCGGCGACCGCTGGTGGGCTGGTCGTTCTACTCGCCCGACTTCGCGCAGATGCGGGACGAGCTGGCCGCGGTCCGTGCGCAGGTCGACGACGCGCGCGTGCTGCACGTGGCAGGCGGCGTACATGCGAGTGCCGAGCCGCTGCAGACGCTGCAGGCTGGCTTCGACCTCGTGGCGGTGGGCGAGGGCGAGCAGCTGGTCTGTGACCTGGTCCATGCCTGGGACAAGGGCGCCGACGTGCGTGCCGTTCCCGGTGCCGCCTCGCGCGACGCGCAGGGCGCGCTGGTGCGCAACGGCAGGGCCGACCGCATCGTGCTGGACGAATGGCCGCCGTTCGCGCCGCGGCACGACCGGTTCGGGCCCATCGAGATCACGCGCGGCTGCGTTTACGCGTGCCGGTTCTGCCAGACGCCCTACTTTGCGGGCGCAAACTTCCGGCACCGCAGCATCGACAACGTGCTGCACTGGGTGAGCTGGCTTGTGCAGCACGGCTTCGTCGACTTCCGGTTCCTCACTCCCACGTCGCTCAGCTACGGCGCGCACGGCCCGGACCCGGACCTCGGTGCCGTCGAGCAGCTGCTGGCGCGCTGCCGCGAGGCCATCGGTCCGCAACGCCGGCTGTGGTTCGGCACCTTCCCCAGTGAGATCCGTCCGGAGCACGTGACGGCACAGGCACTCGCTCTGGTCAAGCGGTACGTCACCAACCGTGCGCTCATCCTCGGCGGCCAGTCGGGCAGCGATCGCATGCTCGCGGCGAGCGCGCGCGGCCACGACAGCGCGACCGTCGAGCGCGCTGCTGCACTCTGCGTCGAGCACGGGTTCGTGCCGCACGTCGACTTCCTGTTCGGCATGCCAGGCGAGGAGCCAGAGGACGTCCAGGCCACGCTCGGACTCATGGACCGGCTTGTCGCGCTGGGCGCGCGCGTGCACGGCCACACCTTCCTGCCGCTGCCCGGCACGCCGTTCCGCCGCATGCCACCGGGCGTGCTCGCCCCCGAGGTGCGCAAGCAGCTGCACACCCTGGCCTCGCGAGGCCACCTCTACGGGCAGTGGGAGCAGCAGGAGCGCACGGCCGCAGAGCTCTCTGCGGCTCGGGGCGCGAGACCGATCTGAGGCCAGCGACCTTGGGCCCCCGCGTCCAGTCTCCTAGTCTCCTGTCCGAGGACCCCATCCATGAAGAACAAGTTCCTGCTCCCGCTGTTGTCGTTGTCCCTCCTCGCCGCCTGCAACAAGGGCGCTCCTGCCGGTGCTGATGCCCACGAGCACGAGCACGGCCCCAACGGCGGCCACGTGGTCGAGCTCTCCGGGGGCGCAGGCCACATGGAGGTGATCCACAAGCGCGGCGTGGGCGAGGTCGAGCTGATCTTCACCAAGGAGGACGAGAAGACCCCGTTGCTCGTCCCCACCTCGCTCGTGCTGCGCGTCGAGCAGGGCAAGGAGTGGGTGGAGATCGCCACGACCGCTGCCAACCCCACGGACGGCAAGGCATCGTCGTTCCGCGCTGCCCACGATGCGCTCAAGCAGGAGCACCTGCACGGCCGCGCCTCGTTCCAGCTCGAAGGGGTGACCTACAACCCCGAGTTGCCCGAGGGGCACTGAGTCTCAGCGCGGCGGCGCTGGTGCTGCCTCCGCCAGGGACGCGAGGCGCGCCACCAGTGCGTCTGCCACGAGTGCGTGACCTGCTGGCGTGAAGTGGGTGTCGTGGCGGAAGTAGGTCCGTTCGACCTGTTCTGCGGCAAGGGCATCGGTCACGTCGACAGGGGCGAGCCCCGTCTGCTCCAGCAGCGAGCGCACCTTGGCGACGGGTAGCCTCGGGTCCGAGCGTTGCGAATCCACCGGTGCCGACTCTCCCCGCGCAGCGGCCACGGTCTGGCGCGGTGGCAGGACCACCACGTGGAAGGGGATCCCCCGTGTGGCGCACGTTGACGCCATCCGTGCAAAGGACTCCCGGTACCCCAAGCTGGCCGAGGCAAGCGGCTCGGTGGACCATGCCGACGGGTCCGCCACGGATCCCAGTGGCCCTTGGTGGCGGCTCGGGCCAGGCACCCACGCCTGCCAGGCTCGGCTCGCGAGCCGGTAGGTGTGGAGGTTCCGCTTGACGAAGGACCGCAGGTCGCCGCGGTCGCCCACCACCCCGTTGCGCACCACGTTCGGCTTGTCCCAGACCATGTCCATCAAGTCGTTGCCCACGTACGTGCACGCGATCACGGCCTGTGGCTCCAGCCCCTGCTGCAGCAGGTCGTCGAGGGTGTCTGCGTACTCGCGAGGGCCGTGTCCCGGTACTGCAGCGTTCACGTGGATTCGCGTGCCTCGGTCGCGGCCTGCGATGCGGCCGACGAAGCTCTCCGCGTGGGAGACCGAGTAGCCGAAGGTGAACGAGTCGCCGAGCCAGAGGACGGTGGGGAGCCCGGGGTCGGCCGAGGAGGTTGCTGCCCCGGTGCGGTGTCCGCGCGAGTCGGTGTGCACCTCCCAGCGGCACTCACCCGTCTCGACGAGGGCATGCTGGTTCGGGGCCAGGCCGTAGGCCTCGAGCCTCGGGTGTGCTGCGTAGATGGCGAGCCACGAGGCCGGCTGCGGCAGGAGACACCGTAGCAGGGTCTCGCACAGGGCCAGGGCTGCGCACGTCCCGGCAGCCAGGGCGACAACACGCCATGCCGCCCTGCGGGACGCAGGGCCTCTGGAGGCGTGCGGGTGCTTCGGTCCGTTCATGTCCTCTCCTTTCCCGGGCGTCGTCCTGCTGCGACAGGTCCCAAGGGTCGCCGTGGCATGCGCCAGATGCAACCCCCAGCCCTTCGACGGGCGTGTGATCGGGTGCCGGCTCTGGACAGCAGCCCCTGTCAACCCCTACACGCACGGCATGCACACCTGCACCCGCGCGCTGTTCCTCGGTTCCCTGCTGGTCCCCTTGCTCGCGTTCGGGAGCTGCTCCACGAGCCGCGAGGCGCGCAAGCTCGAGCTGGACGAGATGAAGGACTCCTTGTCCATCGACCCTTCGCTGCTGAAGCGCGGCAACGAGAACGAGGCGTACTACGTCTACCGCAACCCGAAGGCGGACATCCGTCGCTACCAGAACGTGCTCATCCAGCCCGTGCGCGTGGCGGGCGGGACCGAGGTCACGGAGACGCAGAAGAAGAACATGCAGTCGTTCGCCGAGAACGCGTGGACGATGGCCTACAAGGAGTTGTCGCAGGACTGGACCATGGTCGACACGCCGGCTGCGGACACGCTGATGATCCAGATGACCCTGCTGGACGCCTCGGCCTCGACCCCGGTCCTGCACGCGGTCTCCTCCGCCACGCCAGTGGGGCGCGGCATGGGACTGATCCAGCGCATCGCGGGCATGGACCCGGTCACCGCCGGCGAGATCACCATCGAGATCGTCATCCGCGACGGCGGCACCAAGGAGGTGCTGGGCGCCGCGGTCGACCGTCGTGTCGCAGAACAGAACCTGCGCGCCGGTTTCGACATCTGGTCTGCCTGCCACGAGGCGATCGAGAAGTGGTCGGTGCGCCTGCGCACGGTGCTGGCCGCGGCACGTGAGCGTGCCCGTCAGGCCGACGCGCAGCAGAACCCGCAGAAGGTCGGCTGAACGGCTGCTGCCAACGGACTGCTGTGCCGGGGCGGGCCTCGGGGTAGCCTTCGGGGCTCATGCAGCGCGGCGCGTGGTCCTTCGTGGTGGTGGCGGCAGCCGTCGCAGTGGCCATGGCATGGGCCTGGCAGCTGCGGTGGAGTTGTGACGACGCCTACATCAGCTACCGCTACGCGCAGCACTTCGTCGAGGGGCACGGGCTCGTGTTCAACCTCGACCCCGCGGAGCGTCCCGTCGAGGGGTACACGAACTTCACGTGGACGCTGCTGCTCGCGCTCGGCATGCAACTCGGTTTCACGGGCGACGCGGTCGAGGCCTGGGCCGCGCTGCTGGGCACCCTGTGCCACGGGGCCACGGTGCTCGTGCTCGGCCTGTGTGCGCGCCAGCTCGGCACGGCACTGCCGCTCGCCGCAATCGGGTTCGCCTTGCACCACCATGCAGCCTCGCTGGCGCCCGCAGGCCTCGAGACCGCGCTCTTCACCCTGCTGGTGACGCTCGTGGCGCACCGGCTGCTGGTCGCGCGCAACGCACGGGACCATGCACTGGCTGGCTGGCTCTGCCTGTTGGCGGCCATGACGCGGCCCGACGGTGCGATCGTGGCCGTCGTGGCAGGTGCGTTCGCGCTGCGGGCCACGGTGCACGCAGGGTGCAGGAAGCACGTGCTCGGCTTCTGCCTGCCGTTCGCACTGGTGTTCGTGCCCTACCTGCTGTGGCGCCACTCCTACTACGGCTACTGGGTGCCCAACACCTTCTACGCCAAGTCCGGCGGCGACCCTTACCCGAGCCAGGGCTGGGTGTACGTATGGGAGTACCTCAAGTCCTACTGGGTGCTCGCGGTGCCGTTGCTCGCGGCACCGATGGCCTGGTTCCGGCGCGGTCCGGAAGGTGCGCGGGGGCAGGCGATGCACTCCCCGCAGGCGGTGCTCTGGGCACTGGTCGTCCCGTACGTGGCCTTCGTGGTGTGGGTGGGCGGCGACTTCATGTTCGCGCGCTTCCTGCTGCCGGTGACGCCGCTCGTGCTGCTGTTCCTCGACGTGGCTTGCGCGCGCGGCACCCTGCGGCAGTGCGCCCTCGTGGCGTGCAGCATCGCGTTGGGCATGCTGTGGCGGACCCACCCGGCTTGGCTGGACGACTACTCCAACCCGCGCGGCTTCAGCGACAACCGTGCGATCTCGGTGAAGGAGTTCGCTCCCGGCATGCCGATGACCGAGGCGCTGCGCGTCGCAGGGCACTACCTGCGCGGCGTCTTCGAGGGACTCGACGTGCGCATCGGCATCGCCGGCAGCCACGCCAACCTCGCATACCGTTCGCGGGTCCCGGTCGCCGTCGAGTGCGCTGCCGGGCTCACCGACGCGCACATCGCACACCTGCCGGTGCCCGAGCGCGGGATGGTTGGGCACGAGCGCAACTACCACGGCTACCACGACTACCTGCGCAGGCGCGGGGTCCAGGTGATGTTCGAGCTCAGCTATGCCGACGGCACGGTGGTGGACCGGTACCGGCAGCTCGACTTCCCGGTGGTCCCTGCACGCCTGGTGACATGGGACCGTGAACTCATGGCCGAGCTGCGCCGGCGCGACCCGAACATCCGCTGCGTCGACTTCGAGCAGGAGCTCGACGCCTACCTCGCCCAGCTCGACACGCGGCCGAGGGCCGACGTCGAGCGCGACTACGCTGCCTTCCGCGCCTTCTACTTCGACCACAACGACGACGCGCCCCGCAAGGCGCGGTTCGAGGAATGGCTGGCACGCCGATGACCCGCATGTCCCGACTCGGCCTGCTGGTGCTCTGTGCCGCGCTCGCCCTCGGCGTCGCCCGTGCCCTCTCGTTGCGCTGGCTGTGCGACGACGCATTCATCACCTACCGGTATGCCGTGAACCTCGCCGAGGGCCTTGGCCTCGTGTTCAACGCCGAGGAGCGGGTCGAGGGCTACAGCAACTTCACGTGGACGCTGTTGTGCGCTGCCGCGGCCCGGCTCGGGCGCGACCCCGTGGTCTTCAGCCAGCATGCGGGCATCGCATGCTTCGCGCTGTGTGGCCTGGCGCTCGCATGGGCCGGGCGCCGCCTGCTGCCTGCCGACCGGGCCCTGCCCGTTGCCGCGGTCTGCCTGTTGCTTCACCACCACAGCCAGTCGTTCAGCAGCTGCGGCCTCGAGACCGCCCTGTTCCAGCTGTGCACCGTGGTGCTGGTGGGCCTGGTGGGCGGGGCCAACCGACCACGCAGCTGGGCTGCTGCGGGTGCCGTGGCCGCATTCACGGCCATGACGCGCCCCGACGGTGCCGTCCTCGCGGTGCTTGCCGCAGGTGCTGCTGCATGGCACTCGGTCCGCACCCGCGGCGTGGGGTCCTTCGTTGCCTACGCGGTGCCGGCACTCGCCTTGTTCGGCTCGTTCCTCGCCTGGCGGCTCTCCTACTACGGCGACCTGGTGCCCAACACCTTCCACGCCAAGTCCGCCGGTGACGCCTATGCGAGCCAGGGCCTGCACTACGTGGCGCTCTACCTGCAGTCGTACTGGGTGCTGGTGCCCGCGCTCCTGGCCGCACTGTTCCTGCTGGTCGCCCCGCGCACGGCCCGCGGGGCCGCCGAGTCCGCCGCCCCTGCTGCCTGGGCCTGGCGTTGGCTCGCCCTCGTCGTGTTCACGTACGGGGCGTTCGTCGTGTGGGTGGGCGGCGACTTCATGTTCGGTCGTTTCCTGCTGCCGGTCACGCCGCTGCTCTACCTCGCGGTCGAGTTGCTGGTGCGCAGGTGGCTCGCCCCGGCCGGCCAGTGGGCGGCCCTCGCCGTGGTTGCCGGTGCCACGTTGGCGTGGAGCGAGCACCCGCAGCTGCGCGGCTTGCACACGGAGGTGGACGGCGTCACCGAGGAGCGCGAGCAGTACCCGGTCGAGAAGGTCGCAGCAGAACGTGCGTTGGCGCGCAGGGTGCGCGAGGCGCTGGGCCCCGAGGGTGCCCGCGTGGTGTTCTTCGGCAGCCAGGCCATGTTCGTGTACGAGGCGCGCTTCCCCTATGCGCTCGAGGGCGCCGCCGGCCTCACCGACCGCACCCTTGCCACCATGGAGCTGCCCGAGCGCGGTCGGATCGGCCACGAGAAGTCGATCCTGATGCGGCCCGAGTACCTGTTCGAGCGACGGGTCCAGCTCTGGCTCGGTCCCAAGTGGGGCGAGGTGGAGCCGTGGCGCGAGGCGCGGCTGTTCGGGATGCCCGTG
The DNA here is from genome assembly GCA_041178545.1 of Planctomycetota bacterium. Lineage (GTDB taxonomy): Bacteria > Planctomycetota > UBA1135 > UBA1135 > UBA2386 > JBEATZ01. Next base: position 59,892 of record JBEGVB010000024.1, on the reverse strand, counting down.
CTCCTCGTGCACTGGGACCAGGGGCTCATGGACCGCATGAAGGGCGTCGATGGCATCGAGTTCACCGACATCCGCACCGTGATCGACCAGTGGGTGGCAGGGGCTGCCGGGCGGGACCGGGCCGCCCTGCAGGCCGAGTTCGAGGGCTTCCAGCGCTTCTACTTCGGCTGGAACCAGGATCCCCCGCGCCTCGCCGCGGCCCAGCGCGTGCTCGCGGGCGGCTGAGGCGCACCGGCCCGCCTGCGGGGTTTCTTGGCTCCCGGAGGGCGGGTCTGGTTGACCCCCGGGGGGGGCTCGCTAACCTGTTCGGCCTTCCAATCCGCCAGCTCCCCCGAGACCCATGTCGCAAAAAGACGCCCAGACCATCAAGACCTACCGCAACTTCGGTGTGATCGCACACATCGACGCGGGCAAGACGACGTTCAGCGAGCGCATCCTCTTCATCACCGGCAAGAGCCACAAGATCGGTGAGGTGCACGAGGGTGCTGCCACGATGGACTACCTCGAGGAGGAGCGGAAGCGCGGCATCACGATCACGTCGGCCGCGACGACGTGCTTCTGGCGCGAGCACCGCATGAGCCTCATCGACACCCCGGGCCACGTGGACTTCACGGCCGAGGTGGAGCGCTCGCTCCGCGTTCTCGACGGTGCCGTCGGCGTGTTCTGCGCCGTGGCAGGCGTGCAGCCGCAGTCCGAGACGGTGTGGCGCCAGGCCAACCGCTACAAGGTCCCGCGCGTCGCGTTCGTCAACAAGATGGACCGCACCGGCGCCGACTTCTACAAGGCCGTCGAGTCGATGCGGAAGCGCCTCAACGCCAACGCCGTGCCGATGGTCATGCCCTACGGCAAGGAGAAGGAGTTCGCTGGCGTCGTCGACCTCGTCAACATGCGCTTGTGCGTCTGGTCGGATGACGACGCACGCGAGATGACGGTGAGCGAGATCCCCGCGGCCCTGATGGCCGAGGCCAAGGCCCAGCGCGAGAAGATGATCGAGGCGGTGGCCGAGGCCGACGACAAGCTCATCGAGAAGTTCCTCGGCGGCGAGGAGATCTCCAACGACGAGGTCAAGGCGGCGATCCGCAAGGGCACCCTCGAGCTCAAGTTCACCCCGGTGTTCTGCGGCTCGGCCTTCAAGGACAAGGGTGTCCAGCTCGTGCTCGACGCCATCGTCGACTACCTGCCGAGCCCGCTGGACGTGCCCCCGATCGAGGGCAAGAACCCCGATTCCGGCGAGGTGGTCGCCCGCCCGCTCATGCCGCAGGAGCCCTTCAGTGGCCTGGTCTTCAAGACCATCAGCGACCCGAACGGCGACCTCACCTTCATCCGCATCTACACGGGCGAGATGGTCCAGGGCGAGAAGTACTACAACGCGCGCCTGCGCCGCTTCGAGCGCATCGGCCGCCTCATGCGCATGCACGCCAACAACCGCGAGCCGATCGACAGTGCGCGCGCCGGTGACATCGTGGCGGCGGTGGGCATCAAGGACTCGATCACGGGCGACACGCTCTCCACCAAGGAGAACCCGGTCGTGTTCGAGGCCATGAACTTCCCGGACACCGTGATCAGCATGGCCATCGAGCCGAAGAACCAGAGCGACCGCGACAAGCTGTCGACGGTGATCGGCAAGTTCGTGCGCGAGGACCCGACGTTCAAGGCGCGCACCGACGAGCAGACCGGCCAGATGGTCATCTCGGGCATGGGCGAACTCCACCTCGAGGTGAAGTGCAACATGATCCAGAACGACTACAAGATCCCGGTGGTCGTGGGTCGCCCGAAGGTCGCCTACAAGATGACCCTCAAGGGCCCGAAGGACGTCGAGGCACGCCACATCAAGCAGTCGGGTGGCTCGGGCCAGTTCGCCGTGGCGCGCGTGCGCTTCACGGTGGACGAGACCGTCGAGGACCTCAACTTCGTCGACGCGGTGAAGGGCGGCTCGGTGCCGCGTGAGTACATCCCCTCGGTCGAGTACGGCATCAAGCAGGCGGTCACCGGCGGTGGCCGTATCGGCTTCCCGTACTGCAAGATCGTCGCCGAGCTGTGGGACGGCCAGAGCCATGACGTCGACTCCTCGACGATGGCGTTCGAGGCCGCAGGCGTGCTCGCCTTCCGCATGGCCGCCGAGAACAACTCGCTGCTGCTCGAGCCGATCATGAAGATCGAGATCGAGACGCCCGAGGAGAAGACCGGCGACGTCATCGGCGACCTCAGCAGCCGCCGCGGCCTGGTCGAGGAGATGATCTCCAAGCCGGGTGGCATCTCCGCCGTGACCGGCAAGGTGCCGCTCGCCGAGATGTTCCAGTACTCCACGATGCTTCGTTCGCTGACCCAGGGTCGCGGCACGTACACCATGGAGCCCGCCAGCTACGAGCCGGTGCCGCCGAACATCGCCACCAAGGTGCTCGAGGAATACGCCAAGTGAGTTGACCGCGTCCCGGCGGCTGCAGCTGCCCGGACCGCCACAGCCGGCGCGCTCGACCTCACGGTCGGGGGCGCCGGTCTCGTTTCCGGGGGCCCGCAGCGTCCGTGCAGCGCGTCAGTCCGTGCCGTCGAGCAGTTGGATGCCCTCGGTGGCCGTGGTCAGCAGCACGCAGGTGGGGCCGCTCCGCAGGGCAACCGGGCTGTGGCACGTGCCACGCCCGTAGTGGGCGCAGCTGCCCTGTAGGTAGGTCGCGAACTCGTCGGCGTAGCCGCCCTGGAGCACCAGGATGTCCTCGGCGTCGCGGTGCAGGTGGCGGGGGTAGCCGCAGCCCGGTTCCATCGCGATCAAGGCCACCACGCGGCCCGAGGTCCGGTCGCTCGCGTAGAAGTGGATCCGCACACCCGGGTACCGGGTCTCGCGCCACGGGATCGCGGCAAGGTCCATGGGGCGCGATGGGGTGCGCTGCACTGGGCCGGCGGGCGCCGCGGGGCCCCGGGGAGGGCCCGCGCAGCGTCCCGGCCCGGGTACGGGTCAGCTGTCGCCGCCCTCGCCGGCCTCGCCGGCGCCCAGCATTTCCTTGCGGACGTCCTGGGCGATGTTCTTCACGTCCTGCATCGCCTTGCGCACGCGCGTCTTGGCGGCCTTGTTGCCACCGTCAGCCTTGGCCACGTCCTCGCGGATGGCCTCGATGGCCTGGACCAGGCGGTCGAAGTTCTGGCTCATGTTGTTCTCGATCCTTGGTTGTGGGTGCGGCGGGGCACCAGAGCCCCTGCCATGGCACCTTTGCAGCACATGGCCCAGCGGCGATCAAGGGTGGCCCGGCTGGAACCTCGGATTTCCGGTCGATGGGTCGACGGGAAGCGGGGGTGGCCCGCCTGTCCCCGCCCTTCCCCGGTGGGCTAAGTTGAGGACATGGTGGTTCGCGCGGTTCTCGCTGGGCTGGCACTCGCCGTGGCGGCGCAAGCCCAGGTCACGGTGGCAGCGCAGACGTGGTCGACGACGGGCGGCACGGCACGCGGTTTCGTTGCCGTGGTGGACCTTGCCGACCCGAGGTTGAGGATCCACGTCACCGCGCCACTGGTCCCGGCCCAGTCCCACGAGGCCGTGCTGGAGACGACGCTGAGCTGGCACACGCGGCTCGGCAACCAGTTGTCGGTCAACGCCAACTTCTTCGGCACCTTCACGGCGACGACCGCGGACGTGATCGGGCTCAGCAAGAGCAATGGTGCGCTGGTTTCGCCCGTGCGCCAGTTCGGCACCGCCCCGGACCCCGCGCTCGCGATCGGATCGAACCGCATTGCAACCATCGGCAACATCACGACCGCGCAGGCGGCCGCAGCACAGTGGGCCGTTGCAGGTGTCGGGCCCAGCAGCACCGACACGGTGCCCGGCACGCTGCTCGTGACGGACGGGGTCAACACCGGCACGACGGCGCGCGTCGACCCTCTCGTCCGCAACCCGCGCACGGCAGTGGGCACCAACCAGCAGGGCACGACCCTCTACCTCGTGGTGGTGGACGGCCGGCAGACTGGTTGGTCGGTGGGCATGACGCTGCCCGAGGTCGCCAACGTTCTCATCGCCATGGGCGCGTGGCGCGCCGTCAACCTCGACGGCGGCGGCTCGTCCTCGCTCCTGTGGTCACCGCCCGGCGGCACGCTGGTCCAGAACCGGCCCAGCGGCGGCAGCCACCGCGCGGTGGCCAACCACCTGGGCTTCTCGGTCGCGGCCTCCTCGGTGGTCACCGTGGGCAGTTCGTGCGGCAGCGCGGGCACGATCGGCACCACAGGCGCCTTCACGCTTGGCAGCACCAACTTCGCCCTGACGCTGCAGGGCGCGCCTGCGGGGGCGCTGCCGTTCGTCGGGCTCGGCTTCCCGGGCAACGAGAGCAGCTGTGGGACCTGCACGTTCCTCAACGCGCCCAGCTACTCGTTCGTGCCGCAGTCCGGCGGGGCGGCCAGCTGGCCATGGCTGGTGCCCACCAACCCGGCATTCGTCGGGGTCGTCCTCGGGGCCCAGTGGGTGCTGCTGCAGGCACCGTCGGCACCGTGTGCCGGGTACGCAGGTCTTGTTGCGAGCGCGCGACTGCACATGACCTTGGGGACCTGAGCCCGGCCCCGCTACGCTGCGTGGGAGCCGCCATGCCGAGCACGCCCCGTGAATCCTGGTCGATCAGCGTCCACAAGGACTACCTGAAGTTCAGTGCCGCGCACTTCCTCATCTTCCCGGACGGCACCGCGGAGCAGTTGCACGGCCACAACTACAAGGTCTACGTGGACGTGCAGACCGGCCTCGACCAGCACGGGCTGGTGCTCAACTTCAAGGAGATCAAGCCGCTCATCCGCGAGTTGGTGGACAGCCTCGACGAGCACGTGCTGATCCCCGGCCAGCACCCGGTCCTCACGGCGCGGCCGACGGCCGACGGCCAGATGGAGATCCGTTACGGCGAGCGCTTCTACTCCATCCCCGCGAAGGAGGTGATCGTGCTGCCGATCAGCAACAGTTCGGCCGAGAACCTCGCCACGTGGGTGGGCCGCGAGATCCTGGCGCGCATCGAGAGGCACTGGCCCGGCCTGCACGTGCAGAAGCTCTCGGTGGGGGTCGAGGAGACGCCCGGCCAGCGCGGTATCTACACCGTGGAATCCTGAGCAGATGGACGCGCTCGGTGCCACCTGTGTCGCACTGGGCGCCGTGCACGCAGCCTGGTCCACGCTGGAACTGGTGGCGGTGCGAGCGGTCCCGGACCTGCCTGCGGGAGTGTCCGGCCCCATGCCGCGCGTGACGGCCGTGGTCGCGGTGCGGGACGGCGCCCACGAGGTCGAGGCCACGGTGCGCGCGCTGCTGGCGCAACGCCATGTCGACCTCGACGTGGTGGTGGTGGACGACCGGTCGACGGATGGCACTGGTGCGGTGCTGGGGCGCCTTGCGGTCGAGGATGCCCGTGTACGCGTCGTCACCGTGCGCGAACTGCCCGCGGGCTGGCTCGGCAAGCCCCATGCGCTGGTGCAGGGCACCCGCGTGGCCACGGGTGAGTGGCTGCTGTTCACCGACGCCGATGCACGCTTTGCCCCGGACGCGCTCGCGCGCGCCCTTGCTGCAGGCATGCATGCCGGTGCGGGCCACCTGATGCTGTTGCCCGGGCCACGGCATGCGGGAGTCGGCGGCTGGGCGGGCTGGCTCGCGTTCCAGCTCATGGCCATGCCGCGGCTGTGGCTGGTGCTGCGCGAGCCACCGCGCACCTTTGCCGGCCTCGGTGCCTGCAACCTGGTGCGCGCTGCCGACCACCGGGCCGTGGGCGGCCACGAGCCGCTCGCCATGGAGGTGCTCGACGACGTGTACCTCGGCTTCCTGCTGTTTCGCCACGGGGTGCGGGCGCGGGTCTGGTTCGCGCCCCGCGAACTCACCGTCGATTGGGGCTGCACCCTCGGCGACCTGTTCTTCGTGCTGGAGAAGAACTTCTTCGCCGCCACGCGTTTCCGCACCGCCCTCGCGCTCGGGGCCGCAGCTGTCGCGCTGGCAGTGTTTTGCGCCTCGCTCGGCGCACCACTCGTGCACCCGCTGGGCTGGGTGGCGCTTGCCGGGGCCGCGAGTGCCGTGGTCCCTGCACTTGCCCTGGCACGGCGCGACGGGGCACCGTGGGCCGCTGCACTGGTGGTGCCCCTTGCGCGCGTCCTGCTGCCTCTCGCCCTGCTGCGCTCCACGGTGCTGGCCCTCGTGCGCGGCGGCATCCGTTGGCGCGGCACGCACCACCCGCTCCGCGCACTGCGCGCGGGCATGTGCAGGCACTGAGTCGTGGCGCGTCGTGCAGCGGGGTCCTAGGATCCGGCGCGACCGCGATGCTCACCTTCCAGCAACTGATTCTCCGTCTGCAGGAATACTGGGACCGGCAGGGTTGCACCCTGCTCCAGCCCTACGACATGGAGGTGGGCGCTGGCACCAGCCACACCGGCACGTTCCTGCGCGCGCTCGGCCCGGAGCCGTGGAAGGCCGCGTACGTGCAGCCGAGCCGGCGGCCCAAGGACGGCCGCTACGGCCAGAACCCGAACCGACTGCAGCACTACTACCAGTACCAGGTGGTACTGAAACCCGCGCCCGCCAACATCCTCGAGCTCTACCTCGGCTCGCTGGAGGCGGTGGGTTTCGACCTGAAGCGCAACGACGTGCGCTTCGTCGAGGACGACTGGGAGAACCCGACCCTCGGCTGCTGGGGCCTCGGCTGGGAGGTGTGGCTCAACGGCATGGAGGTGACGCAGTTCACCTACTTCCAGCAGGTGGGCGGCATCGACTGCAAGCCGATCACCGGTGAGATCACCTACGGACTCGAGCGCCTGGCCATGTACCTGCAGGGAGTCGAGAACGTGTTCGACCTGACGTTTGCCGAGGGCGTGAAGTACGGCGACGTGTTCCACCAGAACGAGGTCGAGCAGAGCGCCTACAACTTCGAGCACAGCGACGTCGAGTTCCTGCTGCAGGCGTTTGCCGCGCACGAGAAGCAGAGCAAGCTGCTGATGGAACAGAAACTGGCGCTGCCCGCGTACGAGCAGCTGCTCAAGGCTGCGCACACCTTCAACCTGCTGGACGCCCGCGGCGCCATCAGCGTGACCGAGCGTGCGGCGTACATCGGCCGCATCCGCAACCTCGCGCGCGCCGTAGCCGCAAGCTACGTCGACAGCCGCGCACGTCTCGGCTTCCCCATGGCGCCCAAGGCGTGGTCGGCGGAGGTGCTGGCACGGCTCGAGGCCGACGCGAAGAAGGGTGGTGCCGCGTGAGCGCCACTGCCACCCTGCTGGTCGAGTTGTTCGTCGAGGAGTTGCCGCCCAAGGCACTCGCAAGGCTCAGTGCCGCGTTCGCGGACTCCATTGCAGCGAGCCTGCGTGCCCAGGGGCTCGCGCCTGCCGACGCGACCGTGCGTGCCCACGGCACCCCGCGGCGCCTCGGCGTGTCCATCGGCTCCGTGGCCGCCCGCGCAGCCGACCGTGAGGAGCGCCAGAAGCTGGTGCCCGTGAAGGTCGGGCTCGACGCCGACGGCAAGGCGACGCCGGTCCTGCTCAAGAAGCTCGCCTCGATGGGGCTCGACGAGTCCGCCCTCGCGCGGACCGTGCGCGCGATGGACGGCAAGAACGAGACGCTGTACCTCGACGTCACCGTGAGCGGTGCGAGCCTCGGGAACGCATTGCAGGCGGCCTTCGACGAGGCGCTCGCCAAGCTGCCGATCCCCAAGGTGATGACCTACCAGTTGGCCGACGGCTGGTCCTCGGTGAAGTTCGTCCGTCCGGCCCACGGCATCGTCGCGCTGCACGGGAGCGCAGTGGTCCCGCTCACGGGGCTTGGCCTCGTGTCCGGCCGCACCACGCGCGGCCACCGCTTCGAGTCGAAGCACGCGGTGGTCGAGGTGCGGGATGCCGACTCCTACGAGGCGCAGCTGCTGGACGAGGGCGGCGTGGTGACCTCGTTTGCCGCGCGCCGCGCCGAGATCGTGCGGCAGCTGGCCGAGCGCGCTCCTGCTGGGTTGTCCCCGGTGCAGGACGAGGACCTGTTGGACGAGGTGACCTCGTTGGTCGAGAACCCCAACGTGCTGTCGTGCACGTTCGAGGAGGAGTTCCTCGCCGTGCCGCAGGAGTGCCTCATCCTCACGATGAAGCAGAACCAGAAGTACTTCCCGCTGCTCGACGCGAAGGGGAGGCTCAGCAACCGGTTCCTGCTGGTGAGCAACATCCGTCCTGCGGACGTGAGCGCCGTCGTCGGGGGCAACGAACGCGTGGTGCGGCCGCGCCTCGCCGACGCCCGGTTCTTCTTCGAGCAGGACCGGAAGAAGTCGCTCGAGTCGCGGGTGCCCGGCCTCGCAAAGGTCGTCTACCACAACAAGCTCGGCACCCAGGGCGAGCGCGTCGAGCGCGTGCGCACCATCGCTCGTGCCATCGGCAAGGCGCTGGGCGGTGACGCGCTGGCAGCCAGTGCAGACCGCGCTGCACTGCTGGCGAAGGCCGACCTGCTCACCGACATGGTGGGCGAGTTCCCCGAGCTGCAGGGCGTCATGGGTGGGTACTACGCGCGCAACGACCGCGAGGCCGAGGAGGTCGCGCAGGCGGTCGAGGACCACTACCGCCCGCGGTTCTCCGGGGACGCGCTGCCCCGCAACCAGGCGGGCATCGCCGTGGCGCTCGCCGACAAGGTCGAGACCCTCGTGGGATTGTTCGGCATCGGCCAGGTGCCCACTGGGGACAAGGACCCTTTTGCCCTTCGTCGCCACGCGCTGGGGGTCATCCGCATGGTCACGGAGCGCGAGCTGCCGCTGGCCCTCGACGCGCTCGTGGGCATGGCCGTTCCTGCGTTCGGCGACCGCATCACCGACCCGCGCGCGGCCCTCACGGACTTCGTGTTCGACCGGCTCGCGTTCCTTGCGCGGGAGCAGGGATTCAGTGCCAAGGAGGTCGACTCCGTGGTGAGCCTGCGACCCCAGCGTCTTGCCGAGGTGCCGCGCAGGCTGGCAGCCGTGCGTGCCTTTGCCGGTCTGGCCGAGGCCGTCCCGCTGGCCGAGGCCAACAAGCGCATCGGCAACATCCTGCGCAAGAGCGAGCTGCCTGCGGGTGCGCGCACCGACACAGCCCTGCTGCGCGAGCCCGCCGAGCAGGCGCTGCACAAGGCGCTGGAGGGTGCCGTCGCACGGGCGATGCCGCTGTTCGCCAAGGGCGACTTCCAGGCCGGACTGGTGGCCCTTGCCGCCCTCAAGGCGCCGGTGGACGCGTTCTTCGACGCGGTGATGGTCAACGTCGATGATGCTGCGCTGCGCACCAACCGGCTGGCCCTGCTGCAGCAGCTCCACGCCCTGATGAACCAGGTTGCCGACCTGTCGCGTCTCGCGCAGTGACCGGCTGCGGTGGGGGCACGGGGCCCGGTGCGTTACCTTGGTGCCATGACAGCCCTGCTCCTTGCCGGCTTCCTCGCGGTCCTGGTGCCCCAGGACCCGCCCGTTTCCGAACCGGCGGTGGCACCGTCCACCGCTCCTGCGACCGAGTCGGAGGATGATGCCAAGGACGCGCTGGAGGAACAGCGCACGTGGAAGGTGGGGGACGTCGAGCGCATGGCGCTCGTGCACGTCCCGCCCAAGGCAAAGGACGCACCCGTGCCCCTCGTGTTCGTCTTCCACGGGCATGGCGGCAGCATGCGCAACGCCGCGCGCACCTTCCGCATCCACGAGCACTGGCCCGAGGCCCTGGTGGTGTACCCGCAGGGGCTCAACACCCCGGGCCAGATCACCGACCCCGAGGGCAAGCGCACCGGTTGGCAGAAGGAAATGGGGGACCAGGGCGACCGGGACCTCGCATTCTTCGATGCCGTGCTGGCCGACCTGAAGCAGCAGTACCGCGTCGACCCTCGGCGTGTCCACGCGACCGGCCACAGCAACGGCGGCGGCTTCACCTACCTGCTGTGGGCCGCGCGCGGGGACGTCTTTGCCTCGTTCGCGCCCTCGGGCGCAGCCTTCAACAAGTCGCTGCGTGGCGCAACCCTGGTGCCGCGTCCGGTGTTCCACCTCTCGGGGCGCACCGACCCGCTGGTGAAGTACGCGTGGCAGGCGCTCACCGTCGCCGAACTCGTGAAGCGCGGTGAGTGCAGCGCCCCCGAGGCCTGGAAGGCCCACGAGGGGTGCACGATCCAGCGTTCCTCCAAGGGTGCCGACGTGGTCACCCTCGTGCACGAGGGCGGCCACCGCTTCCTGCCGACCTGGGGTGCGCTCATCGTCGAGTTCTTCCGCGACACGCCGAGGCCAGAACCCGTGGAGCCGGTCAAGAAGGTCGAGCCGGCAACCACTGGCAAGTGACGCTGCCGCGTTCGTGCAGCGACCTCACTCCAGCCTGGCCTGTCGCGCCAGCCGCTTGCGGATCATCTCGATGCGCTCCATCTGGCCGCGGGCCGGGAATCGCTCGTAGAAGCCCTCGCGCCGGAACTCGTGCACCAGTTCCGCCACCGGTCGGAAGCGGCTCTCGAGCATCTTTGCGAGCTCGGGCCCGGGCGCGACCGTCGGGTCGACCTTCGCCGCCACGTCGCCGCAAAGTCGCAGCATCGCCTCGATGGTGACGTCGCGCGTCACCATGTGGCTCTTGTTGTCTCCCCATGCCGTGCCGAAGGTCGTGCGCAACGCCTTGAGCACGTCGCGGACCAGGCCGTAACCGCGGTCCTTGCTCCAGCCGCGACCGTCCTTGAAGCGGTGCTGTGCGTCCTTGCGCGAGATCAGGCGCAGCAACTCGCCGAAGATCTGCGCCTGGTTGATCCACATCTCCTGGTGGCTGCGGCCGCCCAGCATGTTGATGTGGTACTGCAGGGGGCTGTCGTCCTCCTCGTAGCACGCGCGCACCAGTGAGGCCGCGTACTTCTTCTCCGGGTCGGTGCCCCACTCGATGCGCTCGTAGAGGTCGATGAGGTGCGAGCGATTGATGCGCGTGTGGGTGCTGTTGATCACGACGAACATCTCCGTCGCGAAGTCGCTGGTCTTGCCGTCGAAGACCACCACCGGCACCTCGATGCGACGGTCGGCGTCCTTCTCCTGCAGGTAGAAGTGCAGGCCGGCCAGCCGGTGCTGCCCGTCGATGATGAGGAAGTCGCTGCGCGGTTCGACCAGGTTGCCGGCGCGCTCCATCCCCTTGAGCGGCTGGAACTCGAGCTTCTCCGGCGTGAACAGCAGCACCGCGCCGGGGATCACCGGCTGGCGCGACTCGTTGCGGTAGAAGTCCTTGATCTGGCGGATCTTTCGCCGGTTCAGGTCGCGCTGGAACGACTTGCTGTTCTTCTCGATGGCTTGCACGTAGCGCTCGACGTCGTCGGGCTCGGAGGCCTTGCCCTTCGGCTTCGGCTCCTCACCGCCGATCGTCTGGCCGCGTTCCCCGTAGAAGCGGGTCACGAAGCGGACCTTTCGCAGCAGGTCCTCGGCCGGGTAGCTGACGAAGTAGAACTCCGACTCCTTCTGGCGCATGCGCTGGGCGAACACGGGCAGACCTCCTTGGCAGGGTTGGGACCTGCAGTTTCGGCCACGCATGCAGGGATGCAAGCAGGGCCACCTGGGCCCGGAGAACGCCTCCCGAAAAGACCGGAGCACACCGGTGAGGGTGTGCTCCGTGGCGCTGCGGTGCTGTCCGCAGCGGGATAGGATCCCTGTTCCCGAGACGCATGGGCTGTCGGCGGTGCGAGACGTCACGCAGCTCGCTGACTGCGCGACCGGCACCCGGGCAATGCACCCTGGAACAGACCCCTCTGATTCGCGGTGCCTTCTCGGCGTCCGGAGACCGCCGACAGTGTTTGTCTCGGGAACAGGAAAGAGCTGTGCGGAGTGCATGGCTCCGCGACAACCCAAGGACGCACGGGGGGTGGTGACAGGTTCCGTGCGAACCTGCAAATCCGTGCGAGCAGGCTTCCCGTGGGCGGTAACCGACCGACGGGGACGGCGCGGTCAGGGCAGCACTGCGACCCCACCGCAGTGGGTGTTTCCGGTCGGGTCCGTGGCGGGATCCTCGTTCACGGGTCGACCTAGTGCCTTGCGGCACAGGGGTTTCAGCCGGTCCACCGTACGCACGAGTGGGCAGGCCCCGCGCCCGGTCACGGGTCTCTTGCGAGCCGAACCGCCGCCACCACCGGGTGGTGGTCACTCACGTACCGGCCGGTCTCCATCGGGTCCGAGAGGATGCCGGCCTGCACCGTGACGAACCCCTTGCAGGCCAGCACGGCGTCGATCTTCTCGCCGCCGAGCCCGCCGCGGAACGCGTGGAAGGTCCCTGCAGGGCCCTCGGGCTGCAACTCGCGGTAGGTGTCCCGCAGGCCCGCGGCACGCAGGGCCTGCAGCGGCGGCGAGGACTCGCCGGCATTGAAGTCGCCGAGGACGAGGTGGGGGCCAGCCGTGGTCGCCATCCTGGTGGCCAGCAGCAGCGCCGACTGTCTGCGCGCTTCCGGGCCGCGGTGGTCGAAGTGGGTGTTCCACACCCAGAACGAGCGTCCGCTGGCGCGGTCGCGCAGCTGCGCCCACGTGCAGATGCGCGGCAGCGCGGCGTCCCAACCGACCGAGCCCGCCACCCCGGGCGTGGTGCTGAGCCAGAAGTCGCCGTGGTCGAGCACCTCGAGGCGTGCGCGGTCGACGAACAGGCACGCGTGCTCGCCGCCGCGGTCCGCATCGCGGCCGCCGCCGAGCCGCTGGTGTCCGGGCAGCCGCTCCTCGAGGAACGCCACCTGGAAGTCGAGGGCCTCCTGCACGCCGAGGACTGTCGGCTGCTGGGCCAAGAGGAGGTCTGCCAGCGCGTCCCGGCGGGCGGGCCAGCTGTCGGCACCGTCGCGTGCTGTGCCGTAGCGGATGTTGGCGCTCACGACCACGAGGAGCTCCGGGTCTGCGGCGGTCGGCGCCCCGCGGTGCGTGCCGCACGCAGCAACGAGCGCGGACAACAGGGCAAGGCAGGCGCTGCGCATGCAGTCAGGGTAGCCGCAGCACGAATCCGTCCGAAGGGGCTTCCGTTGCCGCCGCGTCGCGCGAGGCTAGGGGACCCATGCTCCCGACCCGTTCCCTGATCCTCGGCTTGTTGCTGGCCCTCTCCCCCGTCACGGCCCTCGTCGCGCAGGACCCGGTGGTGACGGAGACAGGCGGTGCGGAACTCGCCCTGCAGCGCAAGTGGCAGCAGGCCATCGAGTCGCTCACCCTGTTGCTCGCAGCAGAGCCCGAGAACACCGAGGCGCTGCGTTGGCGCGCACATGCCTACACCGGGGCAGAACAATACGCACTGGCGCTGGCGGACCTCGACCGTGCGCTCGAGCTCGGCTCGAGGGATGCGTGGACCCACTACGCACGCGGCATGTGCCTGCACCACCTCGGTCGGCAGGAGGATGCCGTTGCCGCGTACACGCGCACCATCGCACTCGACCCTGCGTTCCAGAAGGCCTACGAGTGGCGCGGGTTCACGCGCAGCCTGTTGGGCAACCAGGTCGGCGCGATCGCTGACCTCGACGTGGCACTGCGCATCGACGACGGCAATCCATGGCTGCGTTTCATCCGCGGCAAGGCGTTTGCCGCATTGCTCGACTTCGAGCGCGCCGAGCCTGACTTCTGGAAGGTGGTCGACTGCCAGCCGCGCCACGACGACGCGCAGTGCCAGCTTGGCTACCTCAAGGCGTGCCTGGGCGAGGAGGCGGCTGCCATCGGCTTCCTCGAGAAGGGGCTGCAGCTCGACGCTGCCCAGCAGTTCGAGGCTCGGCCGTGGCTGCACCAACTGCACGCCCGGGCTGGTGATGCACAGGCTGCGGCAGCACAGCTCGAGGAGATCGCTGCGGCAACCGATGCCGACGGCATCGATCCCGCTGCGCTCACCTGGGTGCGCCACCTTGCCGCCCACCTGCGCGGTGAGCTGGGCTTGGATGCGCTGCTTGCGCGCGCCGTGGCCGAGGCAACCAAGCCTGCCGAGGTGGCGTCGCGCCGGTGCGCCGCGTTGCTGCACGCGGGACTCGTGGCGCAGCGCAGGGACGACAAGGCAACGGCGCTCGTGCTGCTCGCGCGCGCCGTCGCCACCGAGGCCACGGACCAGTGGGAGTGGTCGATGGCGCGCAGGCAGTTGCGCATGCTGGCCGGCGATTGAGTCAGCAGGCCGGAGGCAGGACCACCCGCGAGTGGTGCCAGGGGCTGGCGGCCACAGCTGCCTGCCGGGCAGGCGGACTCAGTCCCTGAAGTTCGGGCGGGCAGGCGCGCCACTGCGCGCGATCTCGCGCACGTGCTGGTGCACCTCCATGGCGCGCGCGATGCACTGGTCGCTGTTGTGGTACTCGTACCGGCCGAAGCGGCCGAAGGTGACGTACCCGGAGTTGTCGAACCAGTTGCGCACGCGGCCGATGCGCGCCTCGAACTCGAGGTCCTGGTGGATGTACGCGTACTCGTTGTTGCACCACTCGGACAGCACGACCTGGTCGCGGCGAAGGATGCCCGCCCGCTCGAGGCCCTGCAGCACGCCGTCCATCCATCCGCGGTCGGGCTGCAGCTCGCCCCGGTGGGTGACCTCGGCGAGGAAGGAGCCGTGGCCGGTGGGGGCGTTGTCGGGCGAGTAGTTGCTGAAGTAGGTGACGCGGTTCGTGGGGCCCTGGTCCGGGAACGGCAGGTAGATCCACGACAGCGGCGGCAACGGCTCGTCCACCTTGACGCCGATCATCACGTTGACGAGCGAGATGGGCCGCAATGCGCGGATGTCGGCGCGCACCGCCTCGGGCACGTCCTCGAACGCGGGCGTCACCTGCGGCAGCGGCACGGTGTTGACCACGAGGTCGAAGGCCTCGCCGTTGACGAGGAAGCGCGAGCCGTCCTTGCGTACGTTCTCGACGGCCGTGTTGCAGCGCAGCTCGAAGCCGCCGCCCTGCACGGTGCCGTGCACCATGGCCTCGAAGCCACCCTTGCGCGGGAACCAGAACGTCGACTGGTGCCCGTAACCCTCGGTGTCGATGCCGACAGCGGCCTTGAGGATGTCCTCGATGGGCGCCTCGGGCACGCGGCCCGCGACCCAGCCCGAGCTCATGGTGCGCAGGTCGCACTTCCAGATCTTCTCGTTGTACGGGACCATGAAGTGGCGCGCGAAGCCGTCGCCCATGCGCCACTGGATCCAGTCGCCGAAGTTCGACGGGCACGTCACGCCCAGCCGCCGCTGCACGTGCGCCTCGACGTAGCCGCGCATGCAGTCGACGATGGCTTCCTTGGTCAGGTGGCCGACGCCGTTCTCGAACGGGTAGGGCACCCAGCGGTCGTGCCAGCGGATCTTGGTGTTGCGCACCGTGCGCACGGTGCCCTGCTCGCCGCCGCAGCGGTCGATCTGCCACTGCAGCACGTCCTTGCGCTTGCTGAAGACGATGTGACCGCCGGCCTCGTCGAAGGTGAACTCACCGTACTTCCGGCTGCGGCACAGGCCGCCCGGGCGCGAGGCCTTCTCGAGCACGACCACGGCGTGGCCGTCTGCGGCCAGCAGCCGGGCAAGGGTGGTGCCCGAGATGCCGCCGCCGAGGATGGCGATCTTCAACGAACCTCCAGTGCGAATGCGTGGTGCACGGTGCGAGGACTCTACTTCGGCTGCGAACCACCACGCAGGTGGATTCGCACCGGCAAGCGGCCATGATGCCGCCGCTTGGCACAAGGACCCGATGCACACGAAGCCGCCGCCCGCGAGCCGCTGCCGCGGGCCCGTGAGCGCGCTGCCATCGTGGCTTTGACGCTCGCTGCGTTTGCGCTCAACCTCAACACCAACGTGATGGGTCCGCTGCTGGACCACGTCGACACGGAGTTCGGCCTCGACGGATGGCGGCGCGGGCTGCTGCTCGCTGCCGCCGCAGCCGCCTCTGCGCTCGGTGCGCTCTGGGTCGGACCCCACGCGGACCGCCACGGCAGGCGGGCGCCGTTGCTCATGGGCCTCGCGGTGTTTGCCGTCGGTTCGCTGCTGCACACCGTTGCCGACAGCTTTGGCATCCTGGTCGCGTTGCGTGCCCTGTCGGGTGCCGCCGTCGGCGTCGCCTATGCCTGTGCCTCTGCCATGGTGGCCGAACTGGTGCCCTACGAGCGCCGCGGTGCGGCGATGGGTGCATTCACGGCCGGGCTCTTCCTCGCGGTGCCGCTCGGGCTGCCGCTCGCGATCGCGCTTGCGGCATCGGGTTCGTGGCAGGGGATCTTCGTCGTGCAGTGTGCGGTTGCCGTGCTCGCCCTGGGCCTTGCCTGGCGCGCCGTGCCGCGCGACCGCGGTGCCGTTGCCGGTGTCGCGCCGCTGCGCCTGCTCACCAACCGCACCGTGCTCGCCGCCATGCTCGCCGTGATGCTGCACGTCGGTCCGTTCTTCACCACTGCGCAGCTCGCGGGCACGTGGCTCCACGGTTCGGGCCTGCTGCCGCGCGACCAGCAATCGTGGCTCTGGGTCGGCCTCGGGCTTGCCTCCGTCTTCGGCGCATACGGGTTCGGCTCGCTGTCGGACCGCATCGGCAAGCGCAGGTTCGTGCTGGCGAGTTCAGTGGTCCTGGTCGCGGGATTCGTGGCCCTCGCTGCCGTCCGCCACGGTGCAGCGCTGCTGGTGCTGGGCGCGCTCGTTGCCGTGGGCGCGAGCGCACGCACGGGCCCGCTGCAGGCTCTCACCAGCGGCCAGGTCCCGCAGTCGCAGCTGGCGAGCCTCATGGGGCTGCGTGCCTTCAGCCAGCAGCTGGGCATCGGTCTGTGTGCACTCGGTGCGGGCCTGCTGCTCGACCGCGGCGGGGCGGAGACGGCGTCCGACGGCGGTTTCGGCGCGGTGCTGTGGCTCGCTGCGCTCTGCCAGCTGGGTTCCTGGCTCGTGATCTGGCGACTCGTGCGGGAGCCACAGGCCGCGGCAGCTTGAGTCCCATGCCTGCGCGACAGGCGCGCCCGGTCTCCGTCCACTTGCACCAAACCCCTCCCCTGCAAGACTTCCTGCCCATGCATTCCGTGCTCCGCCTTGTCGCCCTCCTCGGCATCCTGCTGCTCGCCTCGTGCCGCAGCCTGCACCATCCTGCCGAGGCCCACCGCACGTGGGAACTTGCCCGCGTGCAGGTGGGGGACCGGCCCGAGGTGCTGGAGTTCCACTCGGGCGGCGAGGGCCGGCTGCAGTGGCGAGCTCCCTCGGGCACGGTGGTGGGCAGCCTCGGTCTCAGCGTGGTCGAACTCGACAAGGAGCGTGCCCAGCGCATCGCCCAGCGTCCGTTCGCGGGTGTGCTGGTCGTCTCGGTCCATGCCGACGGTCCTGCCGCGCTGGCCGGCATTCAGTCGGGCGACGTGGTCACGCGCGTCGGCGGCAGGGAGACCCTCTACCTCGACACCTGGCGCGAGGTGGAGGCGGCCTGCCGGCCCGGTGCCATGGTTGCCGTCCAGGTGCTGCGAGGCTCCGGGACGCTCGACCTCTCGCTCACGGCAGGGTCGTTCCAGTACCCCAGCAACTTCACGAGGCCGGTCGCCATGACGCTCGCGCACGAGGTCACGGCCACCACGGGTCTCGTGCTCCGTGGCATGCCCCGCGACGCGAGCGAGGCGGCGTTCGGCGCAGGTGCGAATGGCGTGCTGGTGGCCTCGGTCAAGGTGGGTTCACCCGCTTGGGAGGCGGGATTCCGCGGCGGCGACCGCATCGTGAGCCTCGACGGCAAGCCGGTACCGCCGCTGGAAGACCTCGCGCCGAGGCTCGCGCAGGACGGTGTCGGTGGAACACCCGTACGCATCGGTGCCGTGCGCGGCAGCGACCAGCACGAGGCCACGTTCACGCCGGCGGCCGACGAGGGCACGAAGCGCATCCACGTGCCGTTCGTGTACTGGCGCGAGGCCACGCGGAGCTCAAGCGAGTGGGTGCTGGGCATCGGCGTCCTCGCCGGCGGCGAGTACCGGCTGCTGCCGGACACCAACGTGCGCACGGACGTGGCCGCCACGCGCTTCCACGCGCTGCTCGGGTTGTTCCAGGTGCGCAACGAGCCCCAGGGCGGTGAGGTCCGGCTGCTGTGGTTCATCTCCTTCGACACCTGAGTCTCGCTCAGCGCTGGCAGCCGGGGCACCAGTAGGTGCTGCGGGCACCGTCGGTGGTGCGCCGGACGACCGTCCCGCACCTCCGGCACGGCTTGCCCTCGCGCTCGTAGACGGCGAGCTCGCGCTGGAAGAACCCAGCGTTCTCGTCGACACCCACGTAGTCGCGGAACGAGGTGCCACCTGCGTCGATGGCCGCTGTGAGCACGGCCACGACGGCCGTTGCCAGCAAGTCGCACTCGGCGCGCGTGAGTGTCCCTGCGGCACGGCGCGGACGCACCTGTGCGCGCCAGCAGGCCTCGCTCGCGTAGATGTTGCCGACGCCAACGAGCACCCTGCCGTCCATCAGCAGGGTCTTCACGGTGGCCTTCTTCTTGCGGCTCTTGCGGTGCAGGAAGGCGCCGTCGAACCCGGGTTCGAGCGGTTCGATGCCGAGGCCCGCGAGCAGCTTGTGGTGCGCGAGGTCGGCGGCGGGACTGACGTCCAGGGCGCCGAAGCGGCGTGGGTCGACCAGGCGGACGAGCCGGGTGCCGAAGTCCATCCGCCAGTGCTCGTGCAGGCGCCAGTCGGGGCGCGGGGCACGCGGTCCAAGCACGTCCACGAACATGCGGCCCGACATGCCGAGGTGCACGATCGCCACGGGGGCTCCCTTGCCGTCGAAGTGCAGCAGCAGGTACTTGGATCGGCGGGAGACTGCCGTGCACTTCCTGCCCTCTAGGTCGTGCACGGCTGCCACCGGGATCGGCCAGCGCAGGTCGGTGCGTCGCAGCTCCACCGCACGCAGCTGACGGCCCACCAGGTGCGGCTCCGCACCGGCGCGCACGGTCTCGACCTCGGGCAGTTCGGGCATGGCGGCAGGATGGGGCGTGCAGGGCAGGGGGGCAAGCACGCGCTGCACCCTTGCCGGCTCCGGGCCGTGCGCGACAATCGCGTCATGCGCCACGCAGCCTGTTCCGTCCTCGCCCTCCTCGCATGCAGTGCCCTGCTCCCGGCCCAGAAGGTCGAGTGGTGGCAGAAGGACATGGCAGGGGCCATCGCCGCGGCAGCCTCGGCCAAGGCCGGCATGACCGTCCTCTACTGCTGGAAGGACGGTGACCCGCTCTGCAAGGAGCTCTACGAGGGCACGGTCATGGATGCATCCGTGCAGGCTGCGCTGTCCGAGTTCGTGTGCATGGGTGCCAAGTACGAGGACCCGGTTGGCAAGCAGGTGCACGAGGCCTATGGCGTCCAGAGCGTGCCAACGGTGCTGTTCGTCAAGCCGGACGGCAAGGTGGAGGACGTGCTCCTCGGCGTGCTGCAGGTGAAGGCGATGCTCGACGAGATCGCGCGCATCCGCTCCGGCAAGGAGACCATGGGTGCCATGCGCACGAGTCTCGAGGCCAAGCCCGACGACCATGCGCTCGCGCTGCGCCTCGCGCGCAAGCTGGCCGCGTCTGGAGACAAGACAGGAGCGGCCAAGCTCGTGGACGGGATCCTCGCCAAGGACCCCAAGTTCGCCTCCGAGGCCGCTGCCGAGGCCATGCTCATGCGCATCTGCGAGGCCACCTTCAGGCCGGAGATCACCCCGCAGGATGTGGACCTCAAGCCGCTGCGCGAGTTCCTGGTGAAGGCGAAGAGCAAGCGGATCCAGTTCCTCGGCTGGGACCGCATTGCCGCGGCCGAGTGGCGGCGCCAGAACCTCAAGGCGGCCACCGAGGCAGTCGAGCGCGCGTGGAAGAACATCCCGCCCGAGGAGGTGATGGACTGGGGCAACCGCGTCGTCGCGTACGCGTACGAGTTCCGCGCCGAGTTGGACAAGAACCAGCAGAAGCTCGCGCTGGAGATCGCGAAGAAGTCGGTTGCCGCCGCCGAGACCGCCGCCAAGGCGATGAAGGACGGCAACCCGTGGCTGGCCGAGCGTCTCTACACGTTTGCCGCCTGCCAGCTCTACAACAACCTGCGCAAGGAGGCCTTTGCCACCATGGAGCGCGCGATCCAGCTCGATCCCAAGAACGAGAACCTCAAGAAGGCCCTCGAGATGTGGAAGGACGGCGCCAAGTAGGCGCTGTAGGTCGTCTCAGCGAGCGTGCGCGGCCCGCCAGGCGGCCATCGACTCGGTGAGGTGATCGCGAGGAAGCTGCGCGATGCCGAAGGCCTGCAGGCCCACGGGACCACGGAACCCCTGTGCATCGAGCCCCTTGAGGAACTGGCCCAGCGGGTGGCTGCCGCGGCCGAGTGGCTGGATGAGAGTCGACCATTCGGTTCCGTCCGCGTCCGCGCCGCTCACCGTGGCGGCCAGCAGCAGCTTGCCACAGCGCCCGAGGACTGGTCGCACGTCCGTGTCGTCGCTCGTGGCGAGGTGGTGGCACAGGTTGAAGCAGACCCCGAGCCTGGGGTCGTCGATGCGGGCCGCGAGCCGCAGTGCATCGTCGACGGTCTCCAGCCAGAAGTCCTTGTGGGGGTAGAGCGCGATCTCGACGCCTGTTGCCCGCGACTCCTCCAGCAACTGTCGCAGGGCGAACCATGCGGCGGGGTCGCCGGCTGCGTCGCGCCGTGCAGCGCGATCGTGGCGCAGCGCCAACCAGAGCATCCCGGGGCCGCCTGCGAGTTCGCGCATTGCACGGCGCATCGGTTCGAGGCGGGGCGCGAGGATCCGCACCGGGTTGGACTCGGTGGCGGGGATGTCGACGAGGTCGAGCACGCCGTAGGCCGCGCGCAGGTCGGTGCCCGCGGCCTCGCAGGCCCTCCGCGTCTCGGCCGTGCGCTCGACCGGGCACTCCATCCCGTCGAAACCGAGTTCGCGCACCATCGCAGCCTGTTGTTCGGCGGGCGCGGTGCCCGTGCCCGTGTGCATCGCCACGAACGGGCGCAGTGAGCCGTGGCCGCGAGGCGCGTCGGTCCTCGTGCGGACCTCGCGCACCACCCAGCGGCCGAACTCGTCGCGGGTCAGCACCAGTTCGTCGAGGTCGTGGGGCAACCGTTCGCCGGTGGCCGTCCGCAGTCGTGCAACAAGGCTGCCGTCGGGTCCTGCCTCGAGCTCGGCGCGGTCGTCGGCGGCAAGGGCAGGAAGCGTGCCGAGCAGCGCCTCGTCGGCGAGGAACGGTGCGACCACGCGGTCGTCACCGCCTGCAGTTGCGCGCAAGAACCCATGCACCGTCTGGCGGGCACCGAGCCGCGGGTCTGCCGGGGCAGGCACGAAGCTCATCGCGTGCTGCCAGGGCAACTCGTCGGTCTCGTCGGCGAGGACGAAGCCGTGTTCGGCCATCTCGCGCAGCACCTGTGCCTTGGCCATCGTGTGCTCGGGCTTGATGGGCACCTCGGGGTCCTCGGCGCGGAACTCCACCAGCACCACGCGGCCGTCGGGTCGCAGCGCGCGCTTGACGGCCTGCATCACGCGGACGGGGTGCGACATCTCGTGGTAGACGTCCACCATCAGCACGAGGTCGCAAGAGTCGGCGGGCAGCCTCGGGTCGTCCACCGTGCACTCGACATAGCGGAGGTTCTCGATGCCGCGCGGCCTTGCGCGCAGCTCCAGCATCTCGAGCAGCTTGGGCTGCAGCTCCACTGCGTACACGAGACCCTGCTTGCCCACGGTCTCCGCCAAGGGGAGCGTGTGGTAGCCATTGCCGCAGCCGAGGTCGCAGACCGCCTGGCCGGGCTGCACGTCGAGCCACTTGCGCAGCAGCACGCCGTTCTCCTCCTGCTCGCGCGTCGCGCGCAGCAGCCAGGCGGCACCGGTCCAGTGCATCGTGTGGGCCACGGGGCGCCCCAGGTACGTGCTGCGTCCCTCCGGCGTGGCCTCGGGGTCCTGTGCGGAGGCGAACGGGACGCCCAGCAGCAGCCACACGGCCAGTGCCGTGTGGACCCGTCCGTGGCGCACGCGGGTCACGTCACTTCGCCTTCGGCAGCACGATGGGCTTGGGCAGTTCCTGGCCCGCGGGCACGAAGCGCATCGAGATCGAGTTCACGCAGTGGCGGATGTTCTTGTCCGTGAAGCCCTCGCCCTCGAACACGTGGCCGAGGTGGCCTTGGCAGTTGGCGCAGACGATCTCGACCCGCATGCCGTCGGGGTCAGGGTGCCGGTCGACCCGGCCCTCGATCTCGTCGTCGAAGCTGGGCCAGCCACAGTTGCTCTCGAACTTCTGGTCGGAGGTGTAGAGCGGGATGTTGCACTGGCGGCAGAGGTACGTGCCCTTGGCCTTGTTGGACGTGTACTCGCCGGTGCCACGCCACTCGGTGCCCTTCTGCAGGATGACGCGTGCTTCTTCGGCGGTCAGTTTGTTGTAGCCGGTGGGCTGGGTGGGCATGGCTGCAGGTTCCGATGGGTTGGTTGGGCTGGTGGCCGGGGTCTCGACAGACGGCGTCGTGGCGGGGACGGTGTTGCTCGCCTCGGCCGCGGGCGCCACGGGTGCTGCTGCCGGGGCTTCCTGCGAGCAGCAGGAGAGGAGCGAGAGCGAACAGCCGGTGACGAGCAGGGGCAGGAGCAGGGGGTGCATGGCCAGGGTGGTTCGAGGGGGGAGACGGGGAGGTTGCAAAGGATACTGATCGCGGAGTTGTGGAACCCTGTCACCGGCGAGGTTCCCGTTGCACTGCATGCGGCAACCGGTCTGGACGAGGTACGCAGACGCAAACTCCTGTCCCGGCATGCGGCCATGGCCTGAGTCGGCTCTGCCCAGCCGTTTCCCGGGGCGGTAGGCCGACAGCGAGGCCTTGGCCCGCGGTAGGTCCGGGTACCTGCAGCAGGCACGGGTCCCCAGAGCGGCGGCGCGCACTCCGGGTGCCCAAGCAAGCCGTTCAGCTTGGCTGTCCAGTGGCGGTCGAGAGCCGTTGGGGGGCCTGCGCCGGTCTGGGGCCAGCACAGCCACACCAGCGGCGACGGTCTGCGCCGCGGGGATGGCCGACTGCCATCCTGGGCTGGTGGCAAGGGCTGGTCCCCAAGCCTCGCTCTCCGTGCAACCCAGCCGTCGCCCCTCCACAACTCCGCGATCGGTATCGTGGGATGGAATGAGCCCTGACCCCAGATGCTGCCCCCTCTGCGGGCAGGCCAACCAGTGCGCCATGGCTCGCACCCAGGGCACCCCATGCGCATCCGCCGCCGCCACCGTGGACTGCTGGTGCTTCCGCGCCACCATCCCGCAGTCGGTGCTGGACCAGGTCCCGGCAGCGGCCCGTGGCGTCGCCTGTGTCTGCGCCGCGTGTGCAGCCGGCGGCGACCGCCCCGTGGTCAGCGGCTGAGGAGTTCGCGGAGTGTGGCGAGCAGATGCTCGGACGAGAACGGCTTGGTGAGGAAGCGCTGGTGCCGCGGCAGCGACTCCACCTTGAGCCCTGCATCCTCGTTGTGCCCGCTCATGAGGATCGTGGGGACCTTGCCCACGCGGGCCTCGATCGCGCCCGCGAGTTGGACGCCGGACAAGCCCGTCATGACGATGTCGGTGACGATGGCGTCGAAGCGCGCTCCGCCGCCGAGGGTCTCGATGGCAGCCTCGGCACTGGAGGCGGGCGTGACCTGGTAGCCCGCGCGGAGGAGGAGCTGTTCCATGGGCTTGCGCACGGCAGGGTCGTCGTCGACGAGGAGGACGTGGCCACCCGGGTTGGCGGTCTCGGTACGACTCGCTGCCGGCAGTGCGGTGCCCCTGGCGGCAGGCAGCACCACACGGAAAGTCGTGCCGACGCCCAGGCGGCTCTCCAGGTCGATCGAGCCGCCAACCTGCTGGACCAGCCCGTACACGGTGGGCAACCCGAGTCCGACGCCCTTGCCGGAGGGCTTGGTGGTGAAGAACGGCTCGAACACGCGTGCCTTGGTTGCCTCGTCCATGCCGGTGCCCGTGTCGGCAACCGTGATGCAGACCCGCGATGCCTCGCATCCCGCAAGGTGTTCCTCGGGTGGCTGGACGGATGCATGGATGCGGATGGTGCCGCCGGCAGGCATTGCATCCCGTGCATTGAGCACGAGGTTCATGAGGATCTGCTTGAGGCACGAACTGTCGCTGTGCACGCCGCGCACATCGGGGTCGACGTCCAGGTGCAACACGGCCTGCCTGCCGAGCAGCGGCTCGGTGAAGCGCCGCAACTCCTCCAGCTCGGTGCCGAGGTCGAGGTCCTCCATGCGCACCGGGTGCCTGCGGCTCATGGAGAGCATGCCGCGGGTGATGGAGGTGGCGTGCTCGGTGGCCGCGAGGATCTCCTGCAGCGACTCGCGCGCCTGTGCATCGCCCTCGGCCTGCATCAGCGCCAACTCGGCGTAGCTGCTGATGGTCATGAGGATGTTGTTGAAGTTGTGGGCCATGCCGCCCGCGAGCCTGCCCACCAGCTCCATCTTCTGGATGTGGCGGATCTGGTTCTCGAGGCGCGCCTGTTCCTCCATGCGCTGCTGCAGGTTGGCAGCGAGCTTGCGCATCTCGGCGAGCGAGGACTCCTGCACCTGCATGAGGAGGAGCATGTCGCCACGCGGGTCGTGCGGCGGGAAGTCGCGCAGCTCGAGCCCGTGCTCGGAGAGGGCGGAGAGGCTGGTGACCCACGGGCCGCCGACGAAGTGGACCCAGTCCTCGCCGTCAGGGCCACGGCTGGGCAGGAACTGGCCCCGGAACGAGGGACCCCCGCTGCTCCTCAGCCGCAGGACGAAGACGTCCTCGGGCCGCCTGGTCAGGTCGCGGTGCCCGGCAAGTCCGACAGGTCGCACGACGGAGAAGGTCTGGTCGAAGGCGGCTCCCTCGCGCACGCCCCCCGGCATGGAGGCCCAGCGACTGCCGAGGGCATGGATCCGTCCGTCGGCACCGACGGTGAAGTGGAACGGGAACAACTGCAGGAGCAGGTCCTGTTGCGCCCGCAAGGACGATGTTCCCGGCGTGGCTGGCTCGCCTGCACTCATGTCGTGCCCTGGCCGGCTGCCGCGCGCCACTGCAGGTGGAAGGTCTCGTGCGGCGTGGGCGTCTCGACCCGCCCCCGGCGGATGGAGACCTCGAGTTGGAAACGCTTGCCGAGTCCGTCGACCAGTCCCTCGACGAGCGGGGCAAGTCCCGCACGTTCGGAGAAGTAGTGGAGCACGAGGCTGTTCTCGGTCTCGTCGGAGACCGAGAAGCTCGGCGGCTGGAGGTGCGGGAAGGCGAGCTGGATGCGTGTGTGCAACTGGTCGAGGTTGCGCAGGAACTCGGGCAGGGTCCTGCCTGCGCTGCGCATGAGCTCGCCGTAGCCCTGCTCACCGGTGTACTCGGTCCAGTAGCGGCCGAACTCCCGCAGGATGGCATCGGCATCGACGCCGAGGATGCGGCTCGCAGCACCCACGAGCGCATAGGTGGATGCGTCCGGATACTGCTCCATGGAGAGGAACGGCTGGTCCGGGAGCCCGGCACTCTCGCGGATCCGGTGCCAGGTCGAGTCGCCGAACCTGGAGCGGAGGAGGCCTTCGACAGCCTTGTTGACGAGTCCGTACATGGGCAGCGGTTTGGGTTGGGCTCCGGTCACTCTGCCAGAGCCGGTCTGGAGTCCACAGCAGGATCGGCTGTCGGGCTGCAGGGGCCCATGGGCACTTGTGCCCAGTGTCGTCCCGGGGACTCAGCCTGTCGGCGGTGCCAGCGGGCCGGACTCGAGACCTGCCTCGACCACGTCCGCACCGATCACGAGGGTGATGCGGCCTTCCTGCCTCGTGAGGTCCCACCGGTTGTTGCGGTCGAGTCGCCTCTCGAGCGCATCCAGCAGGTCCCCCGGCACCTCGACGACCTGGACCTGCTCGGCACGGTGGACCCGTTCCTTCTGACAGCGCTGGCGCAGCAGGTCGGGCCTGCGGTGGCACCAGACGACGACCCGCTCGGCTGCCTTGGCCGCGCGGTGGAGCCGGTCGGGGGCAGGGGCACCGACCTCGATCCACTCGCGGATCCTGCCGGTGTCGTCGCGCACGAGGAGGGCGGGCACGTCGACGTCGCTGAGACCGCCGGCGCTGAACTCGAGCCCCTCCTTGTGCTCGAGTGCGAACGCGAGCACGCGGGTGAGCATGTAGGGGTTGTCCTCGGACGGATGGCGGGCGACGCGCAGGTCGAGGGTCGTGTAGTGGTCGCGGTCGAGGTCTGCGACGCCGATCTCGAAACGGAACAGCATGGCGGCCTCAGCCCAGTTCCCGCAGGCTCTCTTCGAGCGTGGCGAGCTGTGACTGCATGGCCTCGAGGCTGGCGCGCTCCTTGGCGACGACGTCGGCAGGCGCCTTGGCGAGGAATCCCTCGTTGGAAAGCTTGCGCGCGAGTCCCTCGATCTGGCCGCGCAGCTTGTCGGCCTGCTGGCGCAACCGCGCACGCTCCTTGTCGAGGTCCACCACGCCCGGCAGGTAGGCGCGGGCGCCGCCCACGACGACGGTGGCCGAGTCGGCAGTGCGCGTGGCACCGCTCGCCACGGTGAGGGAGCTGAGCCCGGCCATGTTGCACAACAGGGCTGCTGCTGCCTCCAGGACCCCGGCCACCGCGCCCTCGGCTGCGATGCGACACTCGAGGCGCACCTTGGGCGCCACCTGGTACCGGCTGCGGGTCTCACGGATGGCGACACACCACTGCTGGACGGCGCGCACCTGCTCCTCGGCAGCGGCATCGCTCCACGCGGGGCGGCCTGCGGGCCACTGTGCGTGCACGAGCAGCTTGGAGGGGGCAAAGGGCGTCTCGATGCCGCGCACGGGCGCCAGTTCGTCGAGCCGTGTCCACAGGGTCTCGGTGAGGAACGGCACGAAGGGGTGCAGCAGCCGCAGGGACTGGTCGAGCACCGCAGCAAGCACCTGCCGCGCCACGGCGGCGCCCGCCGGGTCTGCCTCGGGACGGAAGCGCGGCTTGACCAGCTCGAGGTACCAGTCGCAGAACTCGTTCCAGAAGAACTCGCGCAGCGTGCCGATGGCCGCGGACGGGTTGTAGTCGCAGAGCTGCGCCTGCGTGGTCGTCACCGCTGCCTGCAACCGCGACAGGACCCAGCGGTCCTCGAGCGGGAGGGTGGCCCGGTCGAGCGGGCGGAAGGTGCAGCCCTCGACGTTGAGGAAGGCGAAACGCGCGGCGTTGAAGAGCTTGTTGCAGAAGTTGGCGCCGACGGCAAACCGGTCGCTGGTTGCGCGCGCCTGTGCAAAGCCCTCCTTCTGGTAGAGGCCGACGAGGTCGAACACCTTGCCGGTCTTCGGGTCCACGTAGGTGCCGACGAATGGGCCCTGCTTGGCGGTGGCGAGGTCGATGAGGCGCTCCTCGCTGTCGAACGGCGAGATGGCCTGCACGGGCAGCCGGATGTCCTGCGTGCCGGTCTGGAGCTCGCAAACGATGTAGCGCAGGGCATCGGCGCCGTAGCGGGAGATGATGTCGAGCGGGTCGATGCCGTTGCCCTTCGACTTCGACATGCGCTCGCCCTTGCCGTCGAGGATGGTGGCGTGCAGGAACACGTCGCGGAACGGCAGGTCACCGAGGTTGTAGAGGCCGGTGACGACCATGCGCGCGACCCAGAGGGTGATGATGTCGCGGCCGGTGACGAGGCACGATCCCGGGTAGTAGTAGTCGAGGACGCTGGTGCCGTCCGGGGTGACCATGGGGCTCTGGCCCGCGTCGACGGCAGCCGTGGTGGGGTTGGGCCAGCCCAGCGTGCTGTGCGGCCACAGCGCGGAGCTGAACCACGTGTCGAGCACGTCGGGGTCGAGCGCGAGGCCTGCACCCTGCAGCATCGGGCCCAGCTGGGCGTCCTGTGCCTCGTCGCGGAAGCAGATCTGCACCTCGACGGCAGCAGGACTGCCCGGCTGGCGCAGGGCGACGAATGCCTCGGCAGGGGACCATCGCTTGCCGTCGTCGGTCACCACCCACGCAGCAATGTCGTCGCGCTGCAGCGCGGAGCCCAGCACCGGCTCGAGGGCCAACAGCTTGTGCACGGGCATGTCGCCGCGCCACACGGGGATGCGGTGGCCCCACCAGAGCTGGCGGCTGATGCACCAGTCGCGCTTCTCGGCGAGCCACTGGTCGTACATCTTGCGGTAGCGGTCCTGGTCGGGGTGGAACTGCACCTGCGCGCGGGGCTTGCCGCCGGGCAGCGACGGCAGGGTCCCGTTGGTTGCGTCGAGCGCCGCCTGGGCGAGGCCGGGGCTGCGGAACTCCTTGGCGGTGCCGCGTCCCATGAGGATGCCGCCCTCCACGTCCGCCATGCGCACGAACCACTGGCGGCTCAGCCACGGCTCGACGACGGTCTTGCTGCGGTCGGAGTGGTCGACCTCCATGGCGCGGTCCTCGATGCGCTCGAGCAGTCCTGCCTTGTCGAGGTCGGCGAGGATCCGCTTGCGCGCCTCGAACCGGTCGAGGCCTTGGTACACGCCGCCTGCGGCACCGATGCTGCCGTCGGGCTGCATCATGTTGACCGCGCCGATGTGGGGGTGGCGCTGCCACACGGCATAGTCGTTGGGGTCGTGGGCAGGCGTGACCTTGACGCAGCCGGTGCCCAGCGTGGGGTCCGCCCAGGTGTCGCACACGACGGGGATCTCGCGTCCGAGGAGCGGCAGCACGACCTTGCGGCCCGCGCGTGCCATGGCGGCCACCTGCACGAGGTGGGGGACCACCGAGGTGCGGCGCTCCACCAGCCGTTCGAGCTCGCGCTCCGCATCGGCTCGCTCCTTCGGCGTCGCTGCCGCCACCCTTGCCTGCTGTTCGGCGATGGCCTGCTCGAGTGCGCCCGCGGGGTCGGGGTGCACTGCCACTGCCGTGTCGCCCAGCATGGTCTCGGGGCGCGTGGTGGCCACGTGCACGTGCGTGGGCTCGCCTGCCTGCGGGTTTGCCACCGGGTAACGCAGGTAGTGGAACTTGCCCTGGACAGTCTCCTTGTAGAGCTCGTCGTCCGCCACCGCGGTCTGCAGCGCGCAGTCCCAGTTGACCAGCCGGTTGCCGCGGAAGATCAGCCCGTCGCGGAACATCCGGAAGAACGTGTGCCGCACGGCGCGTGCGCACACTGCGTCCATGGTGAAGCGCGTACGGTCCCAGTCGCACGAGCAGCCCATGGCCTGCTGCTGGGTGACGATGCGAGTCTGGCACTGTTCCTTCCAGGCCCAGATGCGCTCGACGAGGGCCTCGCGACCGATGTCGTGCCGCGTCCTGCCCTCGATCTCCTTGAGTCGCTTCTCCACCACGGACTGGGTTGCGATGCCCGCGTGGTCGGTACCAGCCATCCAGAGGGTGTTGTCTCCCTGCATGCGGTGCCAGCGGATGAGGAGGTCCTGCATCACGTTGTCCATCGCATGGCCCATGTGCAGCGCACCCGTCACGTTGGGCAGCGGCATCATCACGACGTAGCGGTTCTCACGGGCGTCGGGCGTGGCCCCGAATGCCTTCTGCTGCAGCCACTTCTGCGTGACCGCGGGTTCCAGCGTGGCCGGGTCGTACTTCTCGGGGAGCGCGCTCGTCATGGAGGGCGGGGATCGTACGGAGGCGGCTTGCGAGTGCCACCCTCGGCGTGGTCCGCGCGCGCCTGGACCCCGGTCCTGCGCGCGGGAGTCTCAGTCCACGACGCGGAAGGTGGTGCGGAGCAGTTCCATCACCTGCCTGGTCTCCTCCGGGTTCTCGTCCTGGTCCTCGGTCCCGCGCTGGAGCAGGATCACGACCGGGCGATCCTCGATGGGGAGGGCAATTGCCGTGAGCGACATCTCGAATCCGGCAAGGCCGATCTCCACCGAGTAGGCGCTGCAGGTCAGCATGCCCAGTTGGAACTCCGAGCGCTTCGGCTTGGCATCGTTGGCCTCGTCCACCGTGCGTGCGATCTGCTTCACGGTCTCCTCGGCGAGTTCCAGCGGGTCGCCGGACGGGTAGGAGTTGACGTGGATGACGAACTCGTCGCCGTCGAGCGTCCAGATCTCCGCCTCCTCGCCCGGTTGGTGGGACCACGCCATGTCGCGCGGGAACTCGAAGCGGATGCCGGCGCCCTCGAAGGTGCGGACCGGTGCAACGCTCACGTTGGCCTTGACCTTGTTTCCACCCACCTCGATCTCGACCTCCCTGCCGTCGACCATGCGGTGCTCGACGCCGCCGACGGTGAGGACCATCTGGAGCGGCGGCTCCTCGCTCGACACGGGCGCGGTGAGCCTGCCACCGAGGGCAGCGGCAGGCAGGGCGACGGAGAGCAGGGCCAGGGCGCGCAGCATGGTCGCAGGATGGCGACCCTCCACACGAGCCGCAAGGGGATGAGGGCGCCTCGTCCCGTTCAGCGACAGCGCACGAGCAGTTCCCGTGGCAGTGCCAGGCCGGCCGCGTGCGGCTCCAGGTCCCGCAGGAACCGGTGCCCGTCGACGAAGTACCCGGCGGTGGGGGTGATGCCTGGCACGCGGGAGGCGAACCAGTCATTGAGCACGCGCAGGAACAGCTCGCGGGTGTACTTGGCGAAGCAACTGGCGAGAGCCGTGGGGAAAGCCCGGTTCTCGGCCTTCTCGCTGAAGGTGACGGTGCGCGTCGCACCGTCCTCGTGCAGCCTGTAGACCGACACGGCCTTCTGCTCCTGCACGACCTCCACGCGGCAACTGGGGCGGATTCGCACCAGGTCGTTGCGGTAGTGCATGCGGCCACCAGCCCGGTCGGCAACGAGGTGGGCGCCCGCGGGCAGCACCTCGAGGATGCGTGCGATGACCTCCGCATACACACGGAAGTGGGCCCGGCTCTTGTTGTCGGTCTCGGCGATCAGCGCGTTCCACTCCTCGACCTCGACCGGGCGCACGGCGATGCGGGCGAGCTGCAGGCCTGCGGACTCGAGGTCCCGCGCCAGCATCGCCGCCTGCAGCTCCAGCAGCCCACGGTCCGTGTGCAGCGGGAGGGCAAGGTCGAGCGACTGGTACCAAGGGCACCGGCTGAGGCCGCTGGTGTCGTGGCCGAGGTCGTGCAGCCACTCGGCCAGGGTGGTCGGCAGGCCGCCGCGGAAGGCACCCCAGAAGCCGAGGACGGTCTGCTCGAGCCGCTCCAGGCCGTGGGCCCCCGAGTGCACCTTCTTGCTGTCGGCCACGCGCAACTTGCCCTTCGCATGGCGCTCGCGGGCGACCCGCCCGGCCAGCAGTTGCCACGGGTCGGCACCCTCGGGACCGCCCATCGCGACGCCCGCGACGACCAGTGGGCCAAGGATCGGGCCGAGCCCTGCCTCGTCGACACCTGCCTGGAAGTTCACTCGCGCAGCCTCCCATGCCGATAGGGCCAATACCATGGAGTTCCTGCTGGTGGAGAAGGATCCTCTGGTCCGCGACCAGGTGAAGGTTGGCCTCGAACAGTTCCCCGACTGCCACGTGCAGGTGGGGCTCGGCTACGAGGCCATCGCCCAGCTGCGGCACAAGAAGTTCGACTGCGTGTTCCTGGGCGTGGACCCCCGCGACGCGGAGACGGTCCAACTGCTGCAGTACATGCGTTCGTTCGACCACGACACCGAACTCGTGGTGATCGCTCCCGCAGCCAGCATCAAGGACATGGGCGTGCAGAAGGCCAAGCACCACATCCACTCGTTCCTGCAGAGCCCGCTCGACGTGAAGGAGTTCTTCGGGTTCGTGGGCCGCTTCCGGTCCCGTCGCAACACCCAGGCCCAGGGCGGTGCCCAGGGCCGGCGCAAGGCCCCGCTCGACCCCGTGCCGGCAGGCTGACCGTCGCGGGACCCGCGCGGTGCTGCCTATACTGCGCCGCCGTGAGCGAGACACCCTCTCCCGGTGGAGTCACCGGTGACCGCAGCGACCGTCGCAGTGCGAGGCTCGACCTCTGGTTCGAGTCCCGGTACCGCAAGCTCGTGCGCGGCCTGCCGCAGACCATCTTCTGGTGCCCTGCCTGCAAGGGGAACCGCCGCCGGCGGGAGGGCTGCGCGACGTGCGGCGGCTTCGGCAAGCTGACGAAGGAGTCGGTGCAGGAACTGGTCGCGCGGCGCATGGTGCCCGCGTTCCGCGCCCGTTCGAGTGCGTTCCACGGTGCCGGCCGCGAGGACATCGACGTGCTGATGCTGGGCGCGGGCCGCCCCTTCGTCATCGAGCTGAACGGTGTGCGCAACCCCGAGGTCGACCTCGAGGCACTGCGCCGTGAGATCGTCGAACGGGCTGGCGGTGCAATCGAGCTGGCCCCGTTCGTGCGCGTGAAGCGCGACCGCGTGCCGCACTGGAAGGAGTCGCACTTCGACAAGGTCTACCGCGCAGAGGTCGCGTGCGCGGCCCCCGTGGCTGCAGACCTGGTGGCTCGCACCGTGGGGTTCGAGGAAGTCGTGGTCCAGCGCACGCCACAGCGCGTGGCACACCGCCGCGCCGACCTGGACCGCCGCCGCCGTGTGCGGGTGGTCGACCTGCAGGTGATGGCCCCTGACCGGCTCGAGCTCAGGCTGCTGTGCCAGCACGGCACCTACGTGAAGGAGTGGATCAGTGGCGACGAGGGCAGGACCGTTCCCTCGCTGGCCTCGCTGCTGGGCACGGCCTGCAGGTGCGACGTGCTGGACGTGCTCGAGATCCTCACCGACGACGTCGAGGGCCCGCGGTTCGCGGCACCCGCCCCAGGGGAGGACTGAGGTGCACGCACCCGCGCCGCAGGTCCCGTTCGGACGGCTGCAGTGCACCGGGCGCGACCCCATCCGCAGCATGGTGGCGCGGCAGGTCGACTGGGCCCGTCAGATGGCCTTCCACACGGACGCGAGCGGCACGCTGTTGCGCCAGTACTTCCGCGTCGGCAGGACCTCGCCCGTGGTGGAGCTGCAGTGGAAGCCCGTTGCGGATGGATGGCGCGAGGAAGGCTTCTCGGTGCTGCCGGGCTCGCGCGTCGAACTCGTCCTCGGCCTCGGTGACCTGCAGCCCGCAGCGGTCTCCAGCCTGCTCCGCATGGTACCCACGCGTGCCTTTGCCAAGGGCGAGGTGCAGCACGGCAGCTCGCGGGTGCGCGACCACGGCCTCTGGATCCGCGAGGTGGAACTGCCCGGCTGGCACTGGCCCGAGGAGAACGTTGCCGAGCTGGTTGCGATGCTGCGCGCGGAGCCGCGCTGGGACGAGGTGCTCGCGCTGCGCGGCCTGCAGTCGGCACAGGTTGCCATTGCCTACCACGGTGCCGTCGAGACCATGGCTGGCTTCCACCTCGACCGCGACCTCGTCGCCGAGTTGGGCGCGCTCGGGCTCGAGCTCGACATCGACCTGTACGCAGCCTGAGCTGCGCCGGGAGTCAGCCGCCGCCCGTGGCCGCACGCACGAAGCTCGGCAACTCGCGGTCGAAGCGGAACGTGAGCAGTTCGCGCGCACGGTGCGAGGGGACGAACCCCCGTGGCGTGAGTTCGCCCGCCTCGACGAGTACCGGGAAGTCGGTGTGCAGGTCGTGGATGGTCGGCACCTGCAGGCCGATGAGCAGGTTGGAGCCCGGTTCCGTGCCCCACTGGGCGGTCTTGAACAGGCTCTTCAGCTCCAGCAGTGCGTCGAGGCCGTCGTCGGGTGCGTCCGGCACCACGAGGCAGAAGCAGCCCACGGCCGTGAACACCGTGATGCGGTAGTGCGGGCGCCGCAGGCCGGGCAGGTGGATGGCCGGTGACTCGGTCCCGGCAGCGATGCGCCCCAGTGCGGCTGCAGAACAGTCGAAGCTGCGCACGGTGCCGAGCGGCACTGCCGGCAGGTCCTGCGGGTCGAGCGCCACCATGAGCCCGTGCGGCTCGGCCCGGAAGGTGCGCGCGCCCGGGATGCCGAAGGCACCTGCCGCGTCCGCGAACAAGCGGTAGGCGCCTTGCGACTCGACGGCAGGGCGCAGCGGCAGCAGCCGTGCCCTTCCCTTGGTCACGCGGTCGACGCCGAAGTGGTACTGCAGCACCATGCCGTCCACGGTCGTGTGCGGCAGGCCCGCGACGAACAGCAGCGGCATCTCGTCCTGCGGCTGCTGCGGCGGCACCACGGTCTCGACCGCCCTGCGCAGGTCCGCGCTCTCACGGGCCGCGGACTCGTACACCGCACGGACCGGCTGCAGGAACACCAGCCATGCGACGGCAGCGACCAGCGCGCAGAGGCGCGAGCCGCACGCGACCACGCCGCACAGCGCGCCGAGGGCAAGGTGGAAGTAGCGGAGGTTGTGGAACTGCTCGGGTGTCGACAGGAACCCTGCCATCGGTGCACAGGCGAGCACGAAGAGCGCGAGTCCGGCAAGCATCGCCTCGCGGCGGAACAACAAGGCCAGACCCAGTGCAAGCGGGACTGCCTGGAGCAGGTAGCTGGCGGGTGCGAGCAGGGCCACGAGTCCGGTGCCGGACTCGGTCCCCGGTCGAGCCATCCACAGTTCAGCAGGGAGCCAGTTGGGCGGTGAGAGCAGTTGGACCGCGACCGAGCCCAGCCCGGCCGCCATGGCCACCGGATCGTGGCTCGCACCGCTGTAACCGCCGCCGAGCCTGCCGATGGCCAGCAGTCGCACCACCAGCACGAGGGCGAACAGCAGCCAGTGAGCCGCGGTCTGCCGCACGACCGTGCGGACTCGTTCGCCCGCGGGTGCCAGCGCAAAGGCGATGGCAGAGAGCAGGGCTGGGGCGGCGAACGCGACTTCCTTGCTGCACAGCGCGAGCGCGAGCGCGACCAGGCTGCACGTGCGGCCGTGCCGCTGCCCTTCCATCGTGCGCAGCAGGCAGAGGATGCTGGTCAGCGTGAACAGCGTGGCGAGCAGGTCGCTGCGCCCCGCTGCCCACAGCACGGCTCCTGCATGGGTGGGGGACACCGACCACAGCAGGCCTGCGAGGAAGGCCGTGGCATCGGTTGCGACGCGGCGCCACGCGAGCGCCATGAGCAATGCGCTTGCCGCGTGCAGCAGCACGTTGGTGCAGTGGAACCAGGGCGGGTTGTCGCCCGCGAGCACCCAGTCGACCCAGAAGCTGGTGGTCACCACCGGGCGGTGGAACCACCACAGGTCGCTGGCCCCGAACTGGGGCCCGAACCAGTCGGCAAGCACGTTGCGGAAGTCGCTGACACGCTCGAGTGCGAGCCAGTCGTCGCTCTGCCAGGCGGCTGCGCCGGGCCACCATGCGAGTGCTGCGAGCAGCGGCAGCAGCAGGTACCAGCGCGGCGCAGGGGGCAGCTGGGTCACCGGGTGCGCCTCAGATCAGCACGCCCAGCAGTTCCATCTCGAGGATCAGCTGCCCGTTGCAGAATGCCTGCGCGGGGTAGCGCGCGAGGCGGCTGCCGCTGGTCTGGCCCCGCTTGGACACGAAGTAAACGCGCGCGGGGGGCACCACCTGGCCGCGGAATCGGACGTCGTTGAGGCCGCCGAGCCCGACGAAGCGTTCGTTGGGCCAGCCCAGCGTGCGCTTGATGAGCAGGGTGGCCGACTGGGCTGCACCCTCGATCATCAGCACGCCTGGCATGATCGGCCGGCCGGGGATGTGGCCGCCTGCCCACCACGGGTTCGCGTCCCAGTCCTTGTAGGCGACGATGATGCCCTGCTCGAGGTCGAGGTGGCAGATGCCGTCGAGCATCTGGAAGTACTCGCGGTGGGGCACGATCTGCCGCAGTTCCTCCGTGCTCACGACGTCCTTGGAGAGGTCGAGGGTGCTGAGGTCGACGATCGGCTGTCCCATGGTTGCCACACGCTAGCAGGCGGTTGCGCCTGCAGGAACCGCGGAGGCAGGACTTTGCGCGGTACCGGCAGCCACCCTGGCTCAGTTCCGCAGGATGCGGAACTCGAGGTCGGGCACCGGTGTACCCTCGGTGGCCGTGAACTGCCTCGACGTGCGTTGGTAGCCGTCCTTGATCACGTCCACCTGCCAGATGCCGGGCTGCAGGTGCTGGATGCTCCACCGGCCGGCCAAGTCGGTGGTCCCCTCGACGACGGTGAGCTTGACGCGGTCCGTGGCCTGCAGCCGCACGCGTGCGTCCGCCACGCCGTAGTTGCCCACGTCGCGGACGAGCACGGTGACGGGCACGCCTCGGGGCACGACCACGGTGGTGCCCTGGCTGAGCACCTGCCCGTTGCGGAAGGTCATGCCTGCGGGGTGCACGGTGACCTCGACGGGTTCCATGAGCGGTGCATGGGCAGGGCCGACGAAGATGCGGTAGTCGCCCGCCAGCACGTCTGCGAACACCGCGCTGCCGAAGCCGTCCGAGGTGCCGTCGTGGACCGGGCGGCCGGGCGGGTCGCCGATCGGCGCCATCTTGACCGGGGCCGCGGGAACCGGGTTGGCGTCCTGGTCGCGCAGCAGCACCGAGAAGGGCACGCCCGGGGTCACGGACAGGCGCACGCCCTCCTCCAGCGGGTGCTCCTCGGTGATGGTCACGGTCTGCTGGCTGCCGTTGAGCCCGGGCGAGTAGATGCGCACTGCGTAGCCGTACTTGGAGAACGGGACCTCGCGCACCTCGAAGGTGGGGGTGCCCTTGCCCATCTCCACGCGCTGGGTGCGGGTCCACGGGCGCGTGGCATTGCCCTGCGTGTCGAGCACCGCCTTGAGCTCGGCCACGGTCACCTGCAGCCCCTGGATGCGGTCGACCACCGAGGCTGCGAGTTGGACGTCGCCGCGGATGATGCCCGCGGTCCAACCCTTCGGCTGGACGGTCTCCCGTGCCTCGGGCGGTGCCATCGGCGCCGGGACCTGTTCGGGGCCGGGTGTGGTGGTCGCCACGGGAGCCGCCGCTGCCGGGGCACCCGCAGCAGGCTCCTCGGTGGCCTGGGACGGGTCCGGCTGCGGGACCGCCACGGGTTCGCCACCCTCGTGCCACAGGGCCCATGCGAGCGCGAGGGCCGCGAGCAACGGCATGGCGAAGAGCAGCGCACGTGTCTTCATGCGGGATGGATAGTATGGCAGGGACCGCGCGCAACGCAGGAGCGTTGTTGCGCAACGTCCATGCTGCGCACCCGTCTCCGACTGCTCGCGACCGTCGTTTCCTCCCTCGCGCCCGCCGCGGCTCCCGTGGCGCAGGGCACGGCGGGGACGATGCCCGTCCCCGGGCCGCTCGCGCGCGTCCCGGATGCCTGCCTTGCCGTCGCTTGGCTGCCCGACCCGGTGCAGGCGGTGGCCCGCATCGGCGCAGCGCTCGGCGACATCCCGCCTGCCCTGCCCGAGGAACAGCGCGCCTTGCTGGGCATCGGGCTGCTGGCACTGCCACGGCTCCTGGGTGGCACGCCGGCAGAGCTGGCCGAGCGGCTGGGCAAGGGCGGCATGGCCCTCGGAGTCCTCCTGGACGGTGCCGTGCCTGCCGTGGTCGCGGTGGCGCAGCCGGGGGACGTGGACGCGGCCGTCGAGTGGGTGCGCACCAAGCCGCAGCTGCGCTGGCGGCGCGAGGGACCGCAGCTGTTGCTCGCCAACTCTGCTGCCGGGCTCGCGAGCCTTGGCGACAAGGAAGCGGCAGGCGCATGGGCACGACGGTTTGAACTTGGTCCGGCCACCGAGGCGGTGGCCCGCATCGAGTTCGACCTCGACCGGGTCCGTGCGCTGCAGGCCGCTGCCGAGCGCGACCAGCCCGAGGGCTTTGGTGCGGCGCTGCTGTTCCCCGGGCTCGTGGCTGCCGCAAGGTCGGCGCATGCGCTCCGGGTCGAGTTGCACGGCGGCGACGAACTCAGGCTCGAGGCCATGCTCGAGGCGCTGCCCGGCGCCGAGACGCTCGCCACGCTCGTCCACGGGTTCGGGCCGCGGCAGGTGCCGGTGCTGGAGCCTGGCTGCCTGCTCTATGCGTCCCTCGACCGGTCGTTGCGCGTCCTGTTCGGCGGTGGCCCCGCGCGTGCTGCAGCGCAGGACCCGGGCGTCGCGGGCTTCCTCGCGACTGCGGACCTGCTGGACGGCCCCAACTCCTTCGTCGACGGCTTGCTCGGCAGGCTCGAGGAACCTGTGCACCTGATGGTGTTCGAGACGCCGGCAGCCAGCGCGGGGGAGCCGATGTTCGTGCTCCCGGGGATTGCACTCGCCGCACGCATGCAGGACGCAAGGGTCGCAGACGTCGTCGAGCAGGTGCTCGGCCTCGTCACGATCATCGGCAACGCAGAGCGCGGCCAGCGCAACCAGCAACCGTTCCGC
The DNA here is from genome assembly GCA_041178545.1 of Planctomycetota bacterium. GTDB lineage: Bacteria > Planctomycetota > UBA1135 > UBA1135 > UBA2386 > JBEATZ01. The sequence goes on along the minus strand of JBEGVB010000024.1, from coordinate 22,060 downwards.
ATCGAGCGCCTTGCCGAGGGCGGTGCCAGCGGTTTCACCTCGACGATGACCGAGTGGCGCGGCCCCGGGCTGCCGCCGCTGGAGGCGGCGATCCAACCGACCGTGCTCGTGCAGGACGGCGTGCTGGCGGTTGCCACCACGCAGGACGCGGCGCTGCGCGCGTTGGCTGCGCTCCGCGGTCCCACCGAGGAGGTGGCAGGCGACCGCATGGTGGTGCGGGGCAGGCCGCTCGCGGCAAGCGTCGCACGCAACCTGGCACCGCTGGTCCTTGCGCGGCAACTGGACGAGGGCGAGGACGCCGCGGCGGCCCAGCGCTTCTGGCGGTCCGCGATGGTGCTGCTCGAGGAACTCGACGGCCTGCGCTGGGGCTACGGCCTCCGCGACGGTTCGCTGCACGCATGGGTGTCGCTGCGGAGGGCCAGGTGAGCCTGCTCGCGCCATGGGTGCCGTCCGCGGCGGACCCGTTCGACCTGCGCAAGGCAGGTCACCTGCTGCGGCGCGCCGGCTTCGGTGGCTCGTTGCGCCAGCGTCGCGAACTGGTGCGCAGCGGCGTCGATGCCGCCGTGCGGTCGCTGTTCCCAGCGGCGGACCAGCCAGCTGTCGACCGGGCGCAGCTCGACGCGGTGGTGAGTCTCGGCGACATCGACCGCGTGCGCAGCTGGCGCGTGCTGCTGGCACTGGAGTCGACGGCACCGCTGCGTGTGCGCATGTCGGCTCTCTGGCACGACCACTTCGCCACCTCCAACCAGAAGGTGCTCGACCCGCGCGCCATGGCCCTGCAGCAGGCGATGTTCGACGAGAAGGGGCTTGGCACCTTCGACGAGCTCTTGCTGGGTGTGGCGCAGGACCCTGCGATGCTCCGGTGGCTCGACAACGACGTGAACGTCTCGGGCAGGCCCAACGAGAACTTCGCCCGCGAGCTGTTCGAGCTGTTCGCGCTCGGTCGCGGTACCTACAGCGAGGTCGACGTGCGCGAGGCAGCGCGAGCCTTCACCGGCTGGCACGTGCGCGACGGCAGGTTCTTCTTCGCCAAGCGCCTCCACGACGACGGCCAGAAGGTCTTGTTCGGCCGGTCGGGCGGCTTCGGCGGCGAGGAGGTCGTGCGCGCAGTGGTGGAGCGCGAGGAGTCCGCGCGCCACGTGGCCCGTTGCCTGCTGGAGTGCTTCGTGCACCCGGAGCCCACGGAGGAGGAGGTCGGCGCGCTTGCCACCTGCTACCGGGAACAGCGCCGGCACCTTGGCGACACGCTTGCCGTGCTGCTCCGCAGCCAGCTGTTCTTCTCGGCGCGCGCGTACCGGTCGCGCATCCGCTCTCCCGCTGACTGGGTGGTGGGCACCGTCCGCACGCTCGGTGCCACGGCAGCGCCCACCGACCTGTCCCGCGCCATGGGCCAGCTCGGCGAGCTGTGGCTCGAACCGCCTTCCGTCGAGGGCTGGCCGCGCGAGCGGCAGTGGCTCACGGAGGCGACGTGGCTGCTGCGCACCAACTTCGTCGCCGACCTGCTCGCGGGCCGCCGCGGCAAGTTCGCGCCCGCTGCAGAGTCCCTGTTCGGCAACCTCAAGCGTCCTGCAGACCGCGCCAAGGCCGCACTGCTGATGGTGGTCGACGGGGACGCGAGCGAGGATGGAAGGCAGGCCCTCGAACGCCTTGCCGCCGGGCCCGCGGCCGCGGGGCCGGACGGCGCCGCGGTCCTGCTGCACGCTGCCTGCTGCCTGCCGGAGGCACAACTGCTGTGAACCTTCCCATGGACCCTGCACGACCTGCATCCCTCACGCGCCGCGAGGTGCTCTCGCTTGGTGCCATGTTGCCGCTCGCGTCGCTGGCCCCTCATGGCTTGCGCGCCTGGGTCCCGGACGGGCCTGTGCGTTGCCTCGTCGTGCTGGAGCTGGAGGGCGGCAACGACGGGCTCAACACCGTGGTGCCCACCGAGGACCCGGTGTACGCGCGGTTGCGGCCGCGGCTGGGCGCGGTGCGCAAGGGGTCGCTGCCCGTGGCCGACGGTTTCGCGCTCCACGGGGCGCTCAAGTCGCTGCACCGCCTGCACCGCCTGCACGGCGAGCAGCGTGCCGCCCTGGTGCACTCGGTTGGTTACCCCGACCCCGACCGCTCCCACTTCCGCAGCCGCGACATCTGGCATGCCGCCGATCCCCGGCTGCAGCGCGTGGGTGCCTCCACCACGGGGTGGCTGGGTCGTGCTGCCGACCAGCTCGCCGCCGGCGGCAGCTCGGTGCCCGCGCTTGCCGTGGGCAGCCTGCAGGTGCCGCTCGCGCTCCGTGCCCGCTCGGCCCTCGTGCCGTCGCTGGAGCGCATCGAGGACTTCCAGCTGCAGCCGGTGGAGCGCACGCAGGCAGGACGCGACGCGTTGGCCCCGGTGCTCGGCGGCGGCTCGGGCGACGCGGCAGGGTGGGTGGGCGACATGGCAGCCCGGGCTGCGGGACTCGGCGAACAGCTGCGCCGTTCGCTCGCCTCCTACCGACCGGCTGTCGAGTACCCGCAGACCAAGCTGGGTCGTGAGCTCCAGCTGGTGGCCCAGGTGGTGGGTGCAGGATTCGGCACGCGGTTCTTCCACGTGTCGCTCGGCGGCTTCGACACGCATGCGCGGCAGCTGCCCGCGCACGCAGCCCTCATGGCACAGCTGGACGGTGCCCTCGGTGCCTTCGTTGCCGACCTCGCTGCCGCGAAGGCGCTCGACACCACGGCCGTGCTGGTGCACTCCGAGTTCGGGCGCAGGACGGCGGAGAACCAGAGCCAGGGCACCGACCACGGCGCCGCGGCGCCCGTGTTCGTTCTGGGTGGTGGGGTGCTGCCTGGCCCGCACGGCACGCCGCCGGACCTCACAGACCTGGACGACGGCGACGTGCGGCCCACGACCGACTTCCGCTCGGTGTACGGTGCGTTGCTCGCGTGGGCAGGCGTCGACGCGGCGGCCGTGCTCGGTGCCGACGCGCCAGCGCCGCTCGGCGGGTTGTTGGGCTGACGGCTAGCGGCCGCTGCCCCGCAGCCACGGGATGCCGGCCAGCACCTGGTCCACCACGTGGCGGTTCGTTGCCGCTGCGTGCTCGTGCCGCGCGGCATGTTCCTCGTGGTCGTACCATTCCGTGGGCAGCTCGCCGTGGGCCGCTCGCTCCCAGCGTTCCTGCCAGCCGAGGTCGATGCGCGGCGGCAGCGGCCTGCCGCTCATCACGCTCCACACCATCGACCATGCGCGTGGGATGACCCGGTAGGGCTGGTAGCCGCCACCGCCGGTCGCGACCCAGCGACCCTGGCACACGTCGCGCGCGAGGTCGCGCGTGATCCCTGCTGCCCGGTGCATCGACTGCGTCGTGCACTCCATCGTGGCAAGCGGGTCCTCGCGGTGCGTGTCGCACCCGTGCTGGCTCACGACGAGGTCGGGTGCGAATGCCCGGGCGGCCGGCACCAGCACGCGTTCGACGGCCTCGAGCCAGCTGGCGTCGTCGGTGGCCGGGTGCAGCGGGACGTTGACTGCATAGCCGTGTCCCGGTCCCTCGCCGCGGTCCTCGACCGTGCCCGTGAACGGGAAGCGCACCTCCGGCGTCTCGTGGAAGCTGATGGTGAGCACGGTCGGGTCGGCGCGGAACGCGTACTCCACGCCGTCGCCGTGGTGCACGTCGAAGTCCACGTACAGGACCCGTGCGGCGCCGCGCCTGCGCGCGTCGGCGATGGCGATCGCGAGGTCGTTGTAGAGGCAGAACCCGGCGGCTCCGTGCGGCATGGCGTGGTGCAGGCCGCCAGCGCTGTTGAAGGCTGCCCGCGCCCTGCCGTCCATCACCGCGCGCGTGCACGCGAGCGTCGCACCGACTGCGGCAGCCGCTGCGGCATGCTGACCGGGGGCGATGGGGTTGTCGGCCGTCCCGAGACCGTAGAGCGGCGCGCGCCGCAGGGTCTCGCGGTCCACGTGCGGCTGTGACGTGGCCTCCAGCATGGCGATGTAGGCACGCTCGTGGACCAGGGCGAGTTCGTCCTCGGTTGCCGCGACCACCGGCAGGAAGTCGCCGGGCTGGACCAGGTGACTTGCGACCATCAGGTCGAACAGGGGCCTCTGTCGGTCGCGCGCAAACACGTGGTCCTGGCCGAGGTCGTAGGTCGGCAAGGAAGGGGCGTCGACGAGTCGGGGCGCGCTCATGGGCGCGTCTTATGCAGCCTTCTTGCACGACGCAATGCGCACCTCGGCCGGAAGCGGTACAAAGAGCAGTCCCGCGTCCTCGTTCGCGGGACCAACCCACAGGAGGGTTCCATGCGTCACTTCCCGGCTCTCGTTCTCCTCTCGCTCGCAGGCAGTGTCGCTGCCCAGGGCACGCAACTGCCGATCCCGGCATTCTCCAGCACCTTCTCGTCGCCCACGCTGACCCGAGGGTTCTGCTTCCAGTCCCCGGCGGCCATCACCATCATCGGGTTGCGCGTCCCCGACGAGTCCGCGCAGGGCGTGCAGTGTGTCGAACTGACCCTGCACCCTGCGATGCCGCCTGCCTATCCGGCCACCACCTCGGTCACGCAGTCCTTCTTCGCCAGCAACGTCCCCTCGAACCAGATCATCCCCTGTGTGGTGCCGGTGCAGGCAAACGAGTGGGTGGGTGTCCTCGGTGCCTGCGGCAACGCGACGATGGCAAACTCCTATGCAGCAGCCGGGACGTTCCAGAGCGACGTGCTCGGCATCCCGGTGACCCTCACCCGCATGCTGACGCAGACCAACCTCAGCACCACGGGTGGCAACCAGCCGCTCTCCACCGAGGCCGGCGGCTCGATCGGCCGGGTCGAGGTCTACTACACCACTGCCGGCGGCAACATCGCACAGGTTGGTGCCTTCGGTGCGGGCTGCCTCGACCAGACCTCCACGTTCTACGAGACGTTTGCACCCGGCACCTTCGACCTCAGCGGGACCGCACCCGGCTCCAACAGCCTGCTGCTGAACCCCACCGGTGCAGGCGGCTACGCGGTCCTGCCCGGCTCCGGCACGTGGTTCACGCCCACCTCCGCAAACCTCGGCCTGACCGACGACACCGTGTCGCCCTCGCTCGCACTGCCCTTCCCGCTCATCACGCCGGCCGGCATCACGAGCGCCCTGGTGGTCAGCTCCAACGGCTTCATCTGGACGGGCGCCAACGGTGCCAACGGGTGCTGCAATGGCGACCCGGTGGCGCTGCTGGCGCAGGGCGAGCGCTTCTGTCCGCTGTGGCAGGACCTCAACCCCGGCGTGGGCGGGACGGTGCACTTCGACGTCGATCCCTCCAACACCGCCGCGTACGTGACCTGGCTCGGCGTGCCCGAGTTCGGCCAGACCAACACCAACACGTTCCAGGTGGCCTTCTTCGCCTCGGGTGCCGTCGAGTTCCGCTACCAGTCTTGCGTCAACGTGACCCACACGGTGCTCACGGGCTGGAGTGCCGGCGCCGGCAACCGCAATCCCGGCTCCCGCGACCTCTCCACCTCGGTGCCCTTCGTCACGCAGCAGGACGCGCGTCCGCTGGTGCTTGCGACCTCGGCACGCCCCCGCATCGGGACCTCGATCAACTGGATCACCACCAACGTGCCGACCACCTCGGTGCTGGGCATCCTCGGCCTCGGCTTCGGCTCCATCGTCCCGGGCTTCGACCTGGCCCCGCTGGGCGCGCCCGGCTGCTACCAGCACGTGGGGGTGTCGGCCTCGGCCGTCTTCCTGCCTTCCGGGAACACCGGCACGATCCCGTTCGCCATCCCCAACAACCCGGGCTTGGCGGGCGTGCGCGTGTTCGCCCAGTCGCTGGCGCTGACGCCGTCGGTCAACCCGCTGGGGGTGGTGACCTCCAACGGCCTCGACCTGCTGCTCAACCCGAACTGAGCCCGCAGGCGACCGGGATGCCGTGACCACCGTCGTGCGCGCTCAGGCGCGCACGGCGTCCTGCACCCGCAGCAGTTCGTCCAGCAGCGCGCCCACCGAGTCGAGGCGCAGCATGTTGGGCCCGTCGCTGGGTGCGCGGTCGGGGTCCTCGTGGACCTCCATGAAGAGGCCGTCCACCCCGCAGGCCACGGCAGCGCGCGCGAGGTAGGGCACCTTGGTGCGGTCGCCGCCCGTCGACTTGCCCTCACCGCCGGGGCGCTGCACCGAGTGGGTGGCGTCGAACACCAGGGGCTGGCCGAAGGCGCGCATGGTCGGGAACCCGGCGAAGTCCACCACCAGCGTGCGGTAGCCGAAGCTGGCGCCGCGCTCGGTGACCATCACGTTGGGGTTGCCGGCATCGCGCACCTTGGACAGCACGTTGCCCACGTCCTCGGGGGCGAGGAACTGTCCCTTCTTCACGTTGACGACCTTGCCGGTCGCGGCTGCAGCCAGCAGCAGGTCGGTCTGGCGGCAGAGGAAGGCTGGGATCTGCAGGCAGTCGACGACCTTTCCGACCTCAGCGCACTGCGTGCTCTCGTGCACGTCGGTGAGCACAGGCAGGCCGAGCTCGCGCTTCACCTCGGCGAGGATCGCGAGGCCGCCCTCGACGCCGAGACCGCGGAAGGCCGCGCCGCTGGTGCGGTTGGCCTTGTCGTAGGAGCACTTGAAGACCAGCGGGATGCGGCGGTCTCGGCACAGCTTCGCAAGCGCCTCGGCATGGCGGAGGCAGTGCTCGCGGCTCTCGATCACGCACGGGCCGGCGATCAGTGCAAAGGGGTTGCCGCCGCCGAAGGCGGCGCTGCCGACGTGCACGGTGCGGGTGACGGGACGGTCTGCGGGCATGCGCCGGATGGTAGCGGAAGGATCTGCGCAGGCACGCTCCCAGTGCGGGCTATCGTCACGCCATGCCGTCCCGCACCGTCCTCGGTCCCGCAGACCTCGAGCATGTCCTCGCGAGTCTCCCGCACTGGAGTTGTCCCGACGGCACGTCGCTCGCGCGCGACCTCCGGTTCGACGACTTCTGCGCAGCCTTTGCCTTCATGACTGCGGTTGCCGCGGTGGCGGAGGAACTGGACCACCACCCCGACTGGTCCAACTCGTGGAACCGTGTCTCGATCCGACTCACGACCCATGACCGCGGCGGCGTCACCGGCTTCGACGTGGAGCTCGCGCGCCATGTCGACCGGCTTGCCCACGCGCACGGCGCCCGCGCGCCGGGCTAGAGGCCGATCACCGACGAGGCGGCGTCGCTCACCACGGCGCCCAGCAGGTTGGCGGTCGGGTCCAGCACCAGGGCTTGCGAGTGGAAGCGCACGCACTGGAGCGCCGTGCTGCTGGGGATGGCGAGTGACCAGGTCGCACGGTTGGCCCCGCCGACGAGCACTGCAGTCACGTCCGGGCTCACGCGCAGCTGGCACCCCGGTGCGCCGAGGCCGCCGAGGTCGAGCGGCAGCGGGCCCAGTGGCGAGTTCGTGGTGCTCAATCCGACAGACAGGATCGCCGTGCTCAGCGGCAGGTTGTCGAAGTCGACGGACATTGAGTTGCCGATCCGCGGCAGTGCAGTGGCCACCTGGCGGCTCGTGGCCAGGGTGCCGGCGCAGCCGAGGCCGAGGTAACCGTGGCCTGCCGTGCCCGAGTTGTCGCAGGAGCTGAAGGTGAGCGAACCGTTCCAGAGGCGGTTGGCGATGGGGGTGCTGCCGAGGATCCCCACGGACCCCGCGGTCAGCGCCACGTCGGGGTGGGTGAAGGTCTGGGAAGCCGTGATGGTCGTGTACTGGGCGCTTGCCGTGGCCGTGGCCACGTGCAGGCCCCAGGTGCCCGGCGGCAGGTAGAGCGGCGGGTTGAAGGTGAGCACCTCCAGTTCCGTCGCGGTCGCCGCACCCGTGCTCGCCACCGTGGCGACGGTGCGCCAGGCCGCGAGGTTGCGTTCCTGGCCGACGTAGGTGCCCGGGATCGCCGACACCACGAAGGTGAGGGCCGCATTGGCTGCAGCCGTGGTCTTGGCGGTCATCCTGCAGACCGAGATGCCGTTCGGGTTGGTGACGTTGAGGTCAAAGTAGCCGCCTGCGCCCGTGCTCGTGGAGGTGTTGCCGTCCGTCACCGTGGCGAGGCTGTTGCCCGGCACGAAGGACCTGCTGGTCGTGTAGGGGCCGCGACAGAGGCGGTTGACGACGAGTCCCACCGTGACCGGGTTGCCGCACACCGAGCCGTAGACCCAGATGGGGTTCTGTGCGGTGCTGTCCGTCACCCCGTCGCCGTTGAGGTCCCATGCCCAGCTGGTGGGCGTGGGTGTCGACGTGTCGGTGAACTGCACCACACCGGCGGGCGCCAGCAGTGCCGTGGTGAACGAGGGCGTGACCTCGTCGGTCACCACCAGTCCCGTGCGGGTGAGTGTGGACGATGGATTCGCGGCATCGAGCACCGTGAGGCTCACGTTCCACGTGCCGCAACTGCCGTACACGAAGCTCGGGTTCTGCGCCGTGCTGTCGACGGTGCCGTCGCCGTTGAGGTCCCACGACCATGCGACCACGCCGCCTGGTGCGGAGGAGAAGCTGCGGTCGGTGAACTGCACCGTGAGTGGGCTCGCACCGCGCGTTGCGGACGTGCTGAACGCGGCATAGAGACCGTTCGCCAGCGTGTACTCCACCTCCATCACCATGCCGTGGTTGATGGTGATGATTCCCGTGGGCGAGGTGTTGACCGTGTTGTAGACGCGGCTCGCCAGCGGGGTGGTCGTGCTCACGTCGATGGCGGTGACGCCGCTCCCGGTGAACGACCCGCTGGCGAAGTCCACGTCGACGACGAGGTCGCTGCCCGTGGCCGGGTTGTAGAGGAACGGGGCTGCGAGCGGCAGGTCGACGACCGTGGGGCCGGGGACCGCAGTCCCTGCGCCGGTGCCCGCGAGGAATGCCACGTTGCCGGAGTGCACCGTGAGCAGGTCGGGACCATGGTTGGCGGCAAACGTGGTGCTGGGGCTGGCCTGGTCGACTGCTGCCGTCGACATCTGCACCGTGACGTTGCTGTAGGTGCCGCCGCCCCACGATGTCGTGGTGCCGTTGGCGCGCCACTTGAGGCGAGTGACGAGGATCGGGCTGTTCACCGCCTGGTTGGTGAAGTGGCTGCTGTCGTAGAGGTTCTGGATCCGGATCCCACCTGCGGTGCCACGGCCCCACGGGTAGGTGTTGTTGCTGTTGCCCTCGGTGGCCGCGAGCCCGACGGGCACGGTGAGGCTGGCAGGGGACTGGGCGAGCAGGGACGCTGCGGACAGCAGCGACAGCAGGGCGATGCGTGCGTGCATGTTCAGGGGCGGATGGTACCGCGTGTTCGACGGTGCCGGTGGGGCCGCGGGTTCCTCGCGATCGACAACCGGGAAACCGCTCGTGGGGCTGGTGCCGCACGGCCCCTTCCCCAGAATCCCCCCATGGCACTCGAACTCGCCCTTGCCAGTGGCACCGCGGTGCCTGTCCTCGTGCTCCGGGGCAGGATCGACGGCAGCACGGCTGGCGTCCTCGGCTCGTGGCTCGAGTCCCATGCCCCTGCGCCCACGGTCTGGGACGTCTGTGGTGTCGACTACGTGTCCAGCGCGGGCCTGCGCGTGCTGCTGGCCCACGAGAAGCGGCAGCGCGCAGCTGGGCGGACGACGACCCTTGCCGGCTTGCGCCCCGGGGTGCGCGACGTGCTGGAGATCTCCGGGATGGGTGCGTTCTGGCCGCAGGCCGCCGACCTCGCCAGTGCAGTTGCCGCCGCGGGCGGGGACCGAGCCTCGGCCGGCGGTGCTGCTGCTTTCGAGCACGGCGGAACGTCCTTCGAACTTGCACACGGTGAGCCGGGTGCTGGGCGGATGGAACGGCTTGCGCCGGGCCCGCTTGCTCCCACGAGCTTCGCCGAACTCGGTCTCGCGACGGGTGCCGGGGGCACGGGAGCGAGTCGCGAGCAGGCCGCTGCGCAACCCATGCGGTTCGTCTCCACGGGCAGCCTCGTGGGCATGCAGTTCGGCAACGGGTCCTGCGACCACCTGCTCGCCGCCCTGCCGCATGCAGCCTTCGTGCACCTCGACGAGGCCGTTGCACTGCGGGGAGCGCCAACGCTCGTCCTGCGCAGCAAGGGACTGACGGACGAGGATGGCTTGCTGGCCGCGTGCCGTGCGGCTGCTGGCGACGGTTGGCTCGGCATCTTCAGTTGTGTTGCGGTCGGGGACCGCAGGCGGGCGCGCGTTGTCGTGTGTGCGCCGGGCGGCGGGGCCGTTGTTGCGACGGGACCCGCACTGGAGTGGGGTTCCACAGCCGTGTTGCCCGGTTCGCCGGCTGCACTCGCCACCGCTGTCGAGGGTGCAGAGGACCTGGTTGCCGTGGACGCGAGCACGGCACTGGGCAAGGGGTCGGCCACGGCCTTCGTCTGGCGCGCGGACCAGGTGGCCGACGGTTCCGCAGCGCGTCTGCGGGTCGATGCCCCGGCGGACCTCGGCGAGGAGGCCGAGGTGATCGCGCGCACCCTGTACCACGGCTCCAGCTCGATCCGCCTGACCCGTCTCACCGGCGGCTACAGCGCCGCCACATATGCCGTGGCGAGCCACGACCACGAGGGGCGCACCACCATCCCCACGGTGCTGAAGGTCAGTTCCCACGCATTCACCGACCGGGAGGAGCGCGCGTACCACGAGTACGTCCGCAACTTCATCCTCAACAACAGCACGGTGATCATGGGCCGCGCCAACCGCGGCGAGTCAGCTGGGTTGCGCTACAACTTCGTGGGCATCAACGGTGCCGGCGCACGGCTGCACTCGCTCGCGGACGTGCATGCCCTGCAGCCGGTCGCGGACCTGCGCAGGCTCTACCTGCAACTCGCGGGCTCCGTGCTGCAGCCTTGGTACGGCCAGTGGCGTGAGCGCGAGGTCTCACTGTTCGACGAGCACGACCCACGCGTGCTGTTCCGCGGGATGGAGTCGGTTGCGGTCGACGTGCTGGGGATCGACCCCGATGCGCCGCGCATCCCCTGTGGGCCGCTTGCCTGCGACGTCGCCAATCCGTGGTGGTTCCTCCGGCACGAGTGGCCGCGGCTGCGCGCCCAACTCACCCGCTGCCGCATCTCCATCACGCACGGCGACCTCAACCTGAACAACGTGCTCGTCGACGACCGCGAGAACCTCTACGTGATCGACTTCTCGGAGACGCGCGAGCGCAACGTCTGTTCCGACTTCGCGCGTCTCGAGCCGTTGCTGACCCTGCAGCACCCGCGCATGGAGTCGGACGAGGACGAGCTGCGCGTGCTGCTCGCACACCGCCATCTGCACGGCCACGCGGACTTCTTCGCGGTGGGGGAGCCGGACCGCCCGAGCGGCGATCCCATGCTCGACAAGGGGCTTGCGATGGCAGCCCTGCTGCGCGGCCTGGCGCGCCGTCAGGCGGGGGACGCGGGCGGCGAGGCTGCCTACCTGTTGCCCCTGCTGCAGTGGACCCTGCCCCTCGTGTGCTTCACCCAGCTGCCGCTGCGCACCAAGCGCGTGTCGACGTGGGTGGCGGGGCTGGTGGTCGAGCGCCTGCAGCGCGGACTCGGGGCCTGAGGCTCAGCCCCTCGGCTGCGGCGCGAACACCGTTGCGAGCACTGGTGCGAGTTCGACCGTGAGCGGGGTCGTGCCACCGTGGTCGCCATCGACCTGGCAGGGTGCAGGGCCCGTGACCGTCAGCGAACGCGCAGTGCGGTGGTCCAGCCAGCGGCCGGGGCGCAGCAGGCGGAGGATGGCGAGGAGGCCCAGCCACACCCATGCGAGCCGCGAGCGCGGCCGGAAGCACAGCACGTGGAGCTTCCCGTCGCCGAGGTCGATGCCGGGGGGCATCGCCGCGATGCCGCCGTAGTTGCGCACGCGGGTGACCAGCACCGTGCTCACGTCCTCGAGCCTCGTGCCGTCGTCGAACGTGACCGAGAGGTTGTACTTGGGCCAGTGCAGCACCGTGTGCAGGATGGGGGCCGCCCACTTGTGCTTGCCGAGGGTGCCGGTCCGCACCTGGCTCAACCGCTGCACCACGGCACCGTCGAGACCGATGCCGCAGAAGAGCAGGAAGCGGCGGCCCGCTGCGAGTCCGATGGCCAGTTGCCGCGTGGACCCCGAGGCGACGAGGTCCGCAAGCACCTCCGGGTCGCGGGGCAGGCCGAGTTCGAGTGCGAGCACGTTGGCCGTGCCCACGGGCAGGACCGCGAGGGGCATGGACGGGTCCGCCATGCCGTTCAGCACCTCGTTGACGGTCCCGTCGCCGCCCACCGCCACCAGTCCGCTGAACCCCTCTGCGGCCGCACTCGCAGCCCGTGCTGCGGCGTCCCCTGCGGACCTGGTGAGGTGCACCTCGGACTCGATGCCGCGTGCGCGCAGCGCCGTTGCCAAGGCAGGCGCGAGCAGGCGTGCCTTGCCGCCCCCGGAGATCGGGTTGGCGAGGATCAGGAGGCGATGCATCGTGGTTTGGGACCGCTGGGCTTTCGTTCCCGGCGAACTGTCGCAACCATAGGGGCGCGATGCCAGCCTTCCGTGCCCTCGTGACCGGCGCCACGGGCTTCCTCGGCCCGTTCGTGACCGCTGCCCTCCAGCGGCGGCGCGCCCGCGTCGTCGGGGTCGGGAGGAGTCGCGGCGACGTGGCCGTCGACCTCACGCAGCCGGAGGCAAGGAGGGAGGTGCTGGTCGCTGCCGGGCCGGACGTGGTCGTTCACCTCGCGGCCATGAGCCGCATGGGCGAGTGCGCTGCCGACCCCGAGCGTGCACGTCAGGTCAACGCCGTCCTGCCCGGCGCCCTTGCCGAGGCGATGGGCGGCAGGATCCTGATGGTCTCCACCGACCTCGTCTTCGACGGCAGGGCTGCGCCGTACGGTGCCGCGGCACCGGTTGCGCCGCTCTCGGTGTACGGGATGACCAAGGCCGAGGGCGAGGAACGGGTGCGAGCCGCGGGCGGCAAGGTGGTGCGGCTGCCGCTCCTCTTCGGTCCCGACCCGGCGTTCCGTGGCGCGACCGGGATGATCCGGGCCGCGCTCATGGCGCGGAAACCCGTGCACCTGTTCCCCAACGAGTACCGCACCCCGCTGCACGCGGCCGATGCCGCAGTGGCCATCGCGGGCATCGCAGCGCGGCTGGCGGAGGGAGACCCGCTCGTGCCCGAGGTGCAGCACCTGCCGGGACCCGAGCGCCTCTCGCGCTGGGAACTCGGCCAGCGGTTCTGCGCCGTGCACGGCCTGCCGGCAGAACTCCTCGTGCCTATGGACTGCGAGGACGCCACGCGACCCCGCGACGTGTCTCTGGCTGGCGAGTGGCGTGCGAGTCGGTCGCTCGACGCGATGTTGGCGGATGCCTGACGGCGGGTCGAACGGACCGGCGGCTCAGCCGCGGACCATCTCCCAGACCTCGGCACCGAGGAAGTCCCAAGGCAGGCGACCCTCGTCGCACTCGCCGGGCTTCACCGAGAACTGCACGTCGACCATGTAGAGGATGCGGCCGCGTTCCTGGGCGAGGTTGCGCGTCCCGTGGGCGACGCCCGGGGGGATGCGCACGAGACGGTCCTTGCCGTCACCCAGTACGAACCGCATGGTCGCACCCTCCGTGGGCGAACCCTTGCGGCAGTCGTGCAGCACGAGGAGCAGCTTGTCGCAGGGCGGCACGTACCACACGTCCGTCTGGCGGTGGTGCATGTGGTACGCCTTGATCGCGCCGGGCTCGACCTCGGAGTAGTTGACCTGCTTGCACTCGAACCCCGCGAGCTGGCCGTGCATCCCCGCCGTCAGCCGTCCCAGCTCGGTGATCGCTCCGCCGTCGTCGTTGAAGCGACGCAGCTCCACGATCTCGACGCCCTGGATGGGCGTCTTCGCGCTGTAGTCCTGGTAGGAGAAGGACGCCTTGGCGCGGTCGTTGACCGTCACCTTGGCCTGCGGGTCGATGGGATGGGTCACGTCAGCGGCTGCTCTGCTTGTTCTGGCCACCCGTCGGGGCGGCCATGTCATGGGCAGTTGTCGGCATCCGCCAGGGCTTGCCTGAAGGCTTCTCTGCCAGGATCAGGTCCAGCTTGGTGTCCAGCACCCGCTTCGCGTTGCGCTCCTCGATGGGGGTGCCGAAGCGCACCATCAGGTGCTCCTTCTCCTCACCCTTGGCCGTCTTGGTGACCTTGAGGTCGAGGTGGCTCGGCAGGGCGTTGGCAGCAGGCAGGTTCTCCAGCTTCACCGGCAGCGTTGCGGCGACCTTGCCCTCGTTGTTGACGAACACGTAGAGGCCGGTCTCGGTGTCGAGTTCGGCACCGCCGAACCGCACGAACTTGAGCTTCTCGACGGCGTCCTTGGGCTCCAGGTCCGCCTGCGTGAGGCCGGCACGGGTGATGATGTCCTTCCAGTCGCCGGCGAGGTCCTTCTCGTCCGGCTCCTCGCCCTTCTCCTTCTTCTTGAGGATGTTCTGCACGGCCTTGTGGCCGGTGCGGATCGCCTCGGCGAGTTCCTTGCCCATGCCCTTGTGGCGGTAGGCGAGGGTGTAGATGCCGGGCTCGAGCGCGGGCTGCTCCAGCTTCATGGTGAGCGCCAGCGTCGCGACGGGGATTGGGGCGCTGCGACTCTGGTCGGCCAGCTTGTCGAGCGCTGCGTTCTTGCCGTTGGTGACCCAGTTCAGCGGGGCCAGCGAGAAGGCCTCGTACCTGGCGGGGAAGCCCTCGCTGTTCATCTCGTACCGCTCGATGCCCACCTGCGCGGCGAGGTCCGGGACCTGGCTCGGGTTGAGCATCTGGGACGTGTAGTCCGTCTTCAGCAGCGACGAGAGCATGTCGGCGCCGGGCTTCAGGCTCTTGGCGAGGCGGAAGCCCACGGTGTCCACGGTCTCGTTGGTCTGCATCGGCACGCGGGCGTCGATGAGCAACTGGATCGGGTCGTTGCCCGACATGAACGAACCACCTTTGACGACGACGGCGCCTTCCTTGTAGACGGGCGGGTTCTCGACACCCTTGCCGCCCTTCGACTTCTGCAGCTTCTCCAGCTCCTTCTTGTAGTCGGCGGAGCCGCTGAGCGGCACGAAGTCGCGCTCGGCCATGTACTCCCACACCTGGCCGAGCATGTGGTGGTGGCCATAGGCGCCGTTGGTGGCGGGGAAGTCGCTGTGCGGCTTCAGCTTCTGGTCCGACATGTTGGCCATGCGGACGGCATCCAGCGACTTGAGGTCGAACTTGTCGACGCCCCCAGCCTTGGTGCCCCAGAGCCAGGCGGCATCCGACTCACCGCGCGCGGCGCGGGTCCACTCGGCCTCGTTGGGGAGGCGCATGCCGAGCCAGCCGGCGAACTTGACGGCGTCGGTCCACGACACCTGGACGACAGGGAGGTTGTCGATGGGCTTGCCGGTCTCGTCCTTGAGGGCGTAGGGCAGGTCCTTCCAGTGACGCTCCCAGTAGTAGACCGCGGCGAGCACCTTCTCCTGCGGGAACTCGCGGTTGATGTCCGCGATGCGCGCCTCGTAGTCGTCCTTGCGGCCGAAACGCCACCAGTGGAACGGGAAGCGGCTCTTGGTGAGCTTGATGTAGTTCTCGTACTCCTTGTTGGTCACCTGCCACTTGCCGAGCAGGAAGGGCTCGACGGTTGCGCGGGTCCGGCCCAGTGCCGATGCGGAGTACTTCAGGGCGCGCTCCAGCTTCTTGGCCTCGGCGCGGTCGGGATTGGCGGGACTGACTGCCTGCGAGGCAACCTCCAGCAGCTTCTCGGCACTGAGCCCGAGCCACACCTGTCCCCCGGGCACCGGCTTCAGGAAGTCCGGCACGCCCTCCGGCACTCCCAGTTGGGTTGGCGCGGCGGGCTGGGCGGGGTCCTGGGCCATGGCGTTCTGGCCGACCAGGCCGAGGACGGCAGGAAGCAGCGGGAATGCGGCGCGGTAGAGGCGCAGGTGCATCGGATGTCGGTGGGTTCCAGGGGTGCGGCGGGCGGGCGGGCCCTGCCGCGGGGCGAGAGGGGCGAGGAGCGTATCGAGCGAATCCGGGCTTTGCGAGATCATGCCCGAGGGGTCCCTGCTGCCAACCCCCGCAAGGGTAGCCCGAGGATCCGGACCAAGCGCGACGGGTGGGCGCGATCCTCAGCGACTCGCGCGAAGCCACGTTGCGGGCTTGGCGCACCGCGTGCCTGGTGCCGTTGGCAGGGGCGCTACCGGCCGTGCGCTTCGTCGCGGAACGGGGCTGGAGTCAAGGTCAGAACAGCGAGCCTGGGTCGGCTGCGAAGAACCGCGCGCCCTGACGTTCGAGCCCGTCCGCCACCATCTTCGCCAACTCGGGGTCGAAGTGCCTGCCGGCCTGGTCGCGGAACAGGGCCACGATCTTGGGGATCTCCCAGGCAGGCTTGTAGCTGCGCGTCTCCGCCAGCGCGTCATACACCTCGGCGAGGATCAGGATCCTGCCGGGCAGAGCGACGTCCTCGCCGGCAAGCCCCTCTGGGTAGCCCTTGCCGTCCCAACGTTCGTGGTGCTGGTACACCCAAAGCCGCACCTTCTCGTGGTGCTGCAGCGGCTCCAGCATGTCGAAACCCATCTTGGGGTGGCGGTTGATCACCTCGCGCTCGTCGGGCGTCAGTGCGCCTGGCTTGGTGAGGATGCTGTCGGGCACGCCGATCTTGCCAACGTCGTGCAGCAGTGCGGCGAGGCGCAGGTGGTCCCGGTCCTCGTGTCCGATGCCGCAGCGTCGTGCGAGCGAGTCTGCGTAGCCGACCACTCGGTCGGCGTGGCCGCTCGTCGTCGGGTCCTTGATCTCGATCGCGCGCGGCAGCACCGCCGCGAGCACGCGGTTCTGCGCCTCCAACTGGCGGTTGCGGTGGGTGAGTTGCGCCTCGTGGATCGTGCGGCGGCAGGTGGTCAGCAGGGTGTGGGGGTCGACGGGCTTCACCACCATCTCGCTGACGCGGCTGCGCAGTGCTGCCGCTGCATTGTCGAAGCTCGGCTTTGCGGTCAGCAGCACGACCGGCACCGGCGGGTTCTGGTTGTGCGCAACCTCCGCCACCCGGTACCCGAGGTCCTGCTCGCCGAGGTAGAGGTCCGTCAGCACCAGATGGAACCGGTCGTTCCCCAGGGACTGCAGCGCCTCGCGCAGGTTGCCGGTGGGGGTCACGTCGTAGCCCGCTCCCTGCATCATGCTGGTCAGTGTGGCGAGCACCCCCGGGTCGTCGTCGACGATCAAGACTCGGTTGGGGGCGCGGGACTCGCGCGGGGCAGGACGTTCGAGCGTATCGGAGAACCGCATGGAGGTTGCCTTGGCTCCGGACCGAAAGACGTTTCCACTAGACCGACCGTCGCCCCCTTTTTCCACAAGCTTTCCACGCTCCAGATCCTTCCGGCATCGAGAGTTGGGGCTGCGGCAGTTTCCATGACCAGACCGTTGGCAACCGGTGGAAAGCATGCCAAAACACTCCCATGACCCAGCGGTTCGAACGCACCGTGAGCCAGGACGAGGACGGGATCCGACTGGACCTGTTCCTGGCGCGGCAGCCGGAGGTCTCGAGCCGCAGCATGGCGCGCGGGCTGGTGGAGCAGGGCCACGTGACCCTCGAAGGGGCCAAGCCCAAGCCCGGCCTCCAACTTGTCGCCGGCCAGCAGGTGGCCTTCGCGGTCCCCGAGGAGGAGCCCTGGGACCCCCTCTCGGGCGGCGGCGAGCCCCCTCCCGACGTACCGGTGCTCCACGAGGACCCGTGGCTGGTGGCCATCAACAAGCCCGCGGGCCTCGCCAGCCACCCGCCCGAGGGGAAGGGCTTCGTCGGCCACACCGTCGCCAGCTTCGGGCGGGCCCGCTACGGCGCCCTCCCAGCCCACGGCGGTGCGGACCGCCCCGGCATCGTCCACCGTCTGGACCGCGACACCTCGGGGGTCATGCTCCTCGCGCGGAACGACGAAGCGTTCCACTGGCTCCGCGCCCAGTTCAAGGAGCGCACGGCCCGCAAGGAGTACCACTGCATTGCCTACGGTGAGTCGCGGTTCGACTCCGACTGGATCGACCGGCCCATCGCCAGCGACCCCCGCGCCCCCGACCGCATGATCGTGGTGCAGGAAGGCGGTCGCGAGTCGAGCACCTTCTACGAGGTCCTCGAGCGGTTCCGTGGGTTCACCTACTTCCGCTGCCTGCCCCGCACCGGTCGCACGCACCAGATCCGTGTGCACATGACCTCCGTGGGCCACTCCCTGGTCGGCGACCACGTCTACCGGTCGCGGCGCAACCAGCACGAGTCCCTGCCCGAGGGCGCGCCCGACCCTGGCCGCCAGTGCCTGCACGCGTACCGGCTGGAGGTCCCGCACCCGCACTCCCACGAGCCGATTGCGTTCGAGGCGCCGCTGCCGTCCGACATGCAGGCCCTCCTCGACTGGTTGCGCAGGCACCGCGCCGTCTCCTCCTGACGCGTGGCGTCCGCGCTTCCCTCGCACCCGCGGGGCGGCTACTCCTTCGGCCATGAACCGCCGCTGGCTCCCTGCGCTCGAGGCCCTGCTGTTGCTGGGCGTGCTCGCGTGGGTTGCCTTTGCGCTGCTTCGACCCGTGCAAGGGCCCGAGGGTGCCATCGACCTCAAGGTCCAACTCGTCGGTGCCGAGGACCGCGTGTGGTTGCACCGGGGCGAGGACGGACAGCTGCGCTACCAGGTCACTGCGCACGACGGGGCCGTCGCCCAGCTGGACCCCTTGGCCTTCAGCGAGCGCCTGCACCGCGAGCAGTCGTCGCGCGGGATCCTCGAGTCCGTCCTCAACGTGAGTTCGCCCGTGGGCTTCGTCTGGGTGGCGCTGGGCTTCCTCGGCCAGTTGCTGTTCACCGGGCGCATGCTGGTCCAGTGGATCGCCAGCGAGCGGAGCCGGAAGTCGGTCGTGCCCGAGGCCTTCTGGTGGATGAGCCTCGTGGGCGCGAGCATGCTGCTCGCGTACTTCGTCTGGCGCCGGGACCCTGTCGGCGTGCTCGGCCAGGCCACCGGGTGGTTCGTCTACCTGCGCAACCTGTGGTTCCTCCGCACGGCGCGGGTCGATGCCGCGCTGCGCGAGCAGGGCTGATTTGCGCGCGGCAGCGCGATCGGCTACGCAGCTCACATGCACAGTCGCTGGAACGACGTGGACGCGCGCGCTGCCGTGGCGCAGTTCGGTGGCTCGGGTGAGGACCTTGCCCTGCGCGTTTACACGTCGAGGTTGCTGGGCAGTGACCCGGACCTCGTGCTGCACGGTGGCGGCAACACCTCGGTCAAGACGGTCGTGCGCGATCGTTTCGGCGCCGAGGTCGAAGTCCTGTGCGTCAAGGGCAGTGGCGCAGACCTTGCCGAGGTGGGGCCAGACGGGCTGCCGGCGCTCGAACTCGGACGGCTGCTCCGGTTGCGCGAGCTTGCCGTACTCGACGACGACGGCATGGTGGCGGAGGTGCGGCGTTGCTTGCTCGACCCGCATGCGCCCAATCCATCCATCGAGGCACTGCTGCACGCGTTCCTCCCGCACCGCTTCGTCGACCACACCCATGCCGACGCGATCTGCGCGCTGACCAACCAGCCCAACGGGGCCGAACTCGTCCGCGAGGCGTTGGGCAGCGACGTGCTCGTCCTGCCGTGGATCATGCCCGGGTTCCCGCTCGCGCAGGCGGTTGCGAAGGCGCATGCCTCGAGCCCGGCTTGTCGTGGCATCGTGCTGATGAACCACGGTCTCCTCACCTTCGGGGACGATGCGCGCACCAGCTACGAGCGCACCATCGAGCTCGTCGACCGCGCCGAGCGCTTCCTCGAGCGCCGCGTGGGCGCCGTGGCGCCACTCCTCCGTGGCCACCACGCGGTCCTCGGGCGACAGGCGCGCGCCGACTTCCTCGCGCGGCACCTGCCGGCACTCCGTGGGGCAGTGGCCACGGTCCTGCAGCGTGCATGGGGCCAGGACCACCAGCGCATGGTCGTCGAGCTGCGGACCACCGACGAGGCGGCCTCGTTTGCCGCGGCTCCCGAGGCGCACGCCCTCTGCGAGACCGGGCCCGTCACCCCGGACCACGTCATCCGCACCAAGGGACGCTACCTACACCTCACCCGGGCCGAGCTTGCCGACCCGCAACAGCTGGCCGCGCGTGTCCAGCAGTTCAGGGCGTGGTACCAGCGCAACTTCGAGCAGTGCGCGAGGCCTCGTGGTGCCAAGGCAGTCCTTGCCAACACCCCGGTCGTCGTCGTGGTCGAGGGATGCGGCATCGCAACCCTCCAGCCCACGCGCAAGGCGGCACGTATTGCTGCAGACATCGCAGAGCACACCCTGCGCGTGTGGGCGCAGGGCCATGCACTGGGCAGGTACGTGCCGCTCGGTGAGAGCGAGCTCGCCGAGATGGAGTACTGGCCACTCGAGTTGCGCAAGCTGGGGCGCGCTGCGAGCCCGCCGCTCCAGGGCATGGTCGCGCTGGTCACCGGTGCCGCGGGCGCCATTGGCTGCGGCATCGCAGAGGTGCTCCTCGAGCAAGGTGCGTGCGTGGTCGCCACTGACATCGACGGGCCACGCCTGCAGTCGGTCGTCGATCGTCTGCGTGATCACCGAGCCAACCTGCACACCGTCGTTGCGGACGTGGCGTCCCTGCCGGGTGTCGAGACCGTCTTCCGCGAGGCCGTGCTCGCCTTTGGCGGTGTCGATGTCGTCGTGCCCAATGCGGGCATCGCGCGAACCGGGACCATCGAGCAGCTCGACCCGGCGGCCTTCGCGCAGGTCCAGCAGGTCAATGTCCAGGGCACCATGCTCGTGCTCCAGCAGGCTGCGCGCGTGTTCCGGGCGCAGGGGACTGGTGGTGCGGTCGTCGTGCAGGCGTCCAAGAACACCTTTGCCCCTGGTGCAGGCTTTGGTGCCTACTCCGCCAGCAAGGCGGCGGCGCTCCAGCTTGGTCGCATCGCGGCCATCGAGTTCGCGCCCCTCGGCGTGCGTGTCAACATGGTCAATGCCGATGCCGTGTTCGGTGACGATGGCGTCCCGAGCCAGCTGTGGGCCGAGGTGGGGCCCGAGCGCATGCGCGCGCGCGGTCTCGACCCCGAGGGACTGCGAGAGCACTACCGGCAGCGGAGCCTGCTCAAGATCGCAGTCACGCCTCGGCACGTGGGCGAGGCTGTTGCATTCTTTGTCCAAGGTCGGACCCCGACCACCGGTGCAGTGTTGCCTGTCGACGGCGGACTGCCGGAGGCGTTCCCGCGATGAGCGCGACGGTGGACCCTTCCCTCGCCATCGAGCTGCGCGGCCTGCGCAAGGTGTTTGCCAAGGGGCGCAAGGAGGTCGTGGCCGTCGACGGCCTCGACCTCGAGGTGCGTCGCGGAGAGATCTTCGGACTCCTCGGGCCCAACGGTGCGGGCAAGACCACCACCGTCGAGATCTGTGAGGGACTCACCGAGCCCACCTCCGGCAGCGTGCACGTGCTCGGCAGGCAGTGGGGCGCCGGAAAGGACTTCGAGCTGCGGCAGCGCATCGGGGTCTGCCTCCAGGAGACCAAGTTCTTCGAGAAGCAGACCGTCCGCGAGACCCTAGAGCTGTTCCGGTCCTTCTTCCGGCAGGGGCCCTCTGTCGACGAGGCCATTGCCATGGTCAGTCTCCAGGAGAAGGCTGATGCTCGGCAGGCCCAGCTGTCCGGTGGGCAGCGCCAGCGTCTGGCGGTGGCCACGGCACTCCTCGGGGACCCGGAACTCCTCTTCCTCGACGAGCCGACCACCGGTCTCGACCCGCAGTCGCGAAGGCAGCTGTGGGAAGTCGTGCAGGGGTTCCGTGCGCGTGGTGGCACGGTCCTGCTCACCACGCACTACATGGAGGAGGCTGCGCTCCTCTGCAACCGCATCGGCATCGTCGACCACGGCAAGCGCATCGCGCTCGGGACACCGCAGCAACTCATCCGTTCGCTCGGGGCCGAGCACGTCGTCGAGGTCGACGTGGCAGGTGCAACCGACCGCGTGGGCCGTGCAGAGCTCGAGGGCCTGCCCTCCGTGCAGGGTGTCGAGGTGCTGCCGACGCGGTTCGTGCTCACCGTCGGTACCGTCCACGAAGCCGTGCCGGCACTCATCGCGCTCCTCGCCGACCGCGCCGTCTCCATGGAGGGCCTTGCCACCCGGCACGCGACCCTCGAGGACGTCTTCGTCCACCTCACTGGGCGCCAACTCCGTGAGGGAGGTCCGTGATGCGGGCAGGTGTCGTCATGGCCGTTGCGCGGACCACCTTCCGCGAGTTCTGGCGCAGTCCGGAGGCCGTGTTCTGGACC
>JBEGVB010000023.1:0-46961 GCA_041178545.1 Planctomycetota bacterium | reverse complement strand
CAGGTGGGACAGGGGATGCCGTACGCGGCAGGCCAGCCGCACGGCTGCATGCCCAGTTGGACGTGTGTGTTGATGCCGCTGGGGTCCGGGGTGGTCCGCAGGAGGACGTAGGTGAGACCGGCAGCGGTGAGCACGACAACGCAACTGAAGGCGCGGTCGACCCACGGGTGCACGGGCGCGTCCTCGATCGGGATCCTGCTCACGCGGGCAGAGTACCTGCCAACGCAGGCTGCGCCACTGCTGCAAGAGGCTCAGCTGAAGTCGTAGATGTAGCTGAGCTTGTCCTTGCGGACGATCGCGTAGTCGAGCGCCTTGAGGATGCGCAGCTCTGGGTCGTCGAGGTTGAGACCGCGCAGCTGCGGCTCCTCGAGCACGAAGAACTTCTTCCGGTTGGTCTGGTTCACGTCGTAGGACCCCTTCTCGACGTTGCCTGCCAGCTCGAACTGGACCGCACCGCTGAAGAAGGCGCGGATGCGGGTCATGCGCTTGGGTTGTGCCAGTCGCTTGAGGAACGAGTCGCCTGCCACCTCCACGAGTTCGTGGGCGAAGATCACCTCGTCCATGTTGGCCAGCACCTTGGGGGTGCGGATCACCTCGCCGCTGCGCAGGGCGACGAGCGTGGCGTCGTGGATCGTGAGGAAGGACCGGTCGTGGTCCTCGAGCATGTTGGAGAGGCGCTTGGTCTTGTTGGGCAACCGGCCCTTGATGAGGAAGGCGCTCGTGAGGAAGAGGTCCTCGACGATCGCCAGGGCGCCGTTGGACGGTGTTTCAGGCTGGTTGTTCATGCGACGCGACGAGCCTCGTGCCATCGAGTGCTCGTCGTGCCTCGCCGGCGAGGTAGAACGAGCCCGTGACGAGCCTTGGCACCGGCGCGTCGAGCAGGGCTCGCAGCGCCGCAGCAACC
Source organism: Planctomycetota bacterium (assembly GCA_041178545.1). Taxonomy (GTDB): domain Bacteria; phylum Planctomycetota; class UBA1135; order UBA1135; family UBA2386; genus JBEATZ01. Next base: position 46,057 of record JBEGVB010000023.1, on the reverse strand, counting down.
GTCTCGTGGAGCTCGACCCGGTGGCCCCGCTCGCGCAGCCAATGCGCGATGAGGGTCGGGTCCTCGCCAGCCGTGCCCGTGAGCCCGGTGACCAGGAACCCATCGGCCATCGGGAGCAGTGAACTCAACGCCTCACGCCACCGCTTTCCGGAGGCTGAGGCGAACAGCACGCGAAACCTCGCCTCGGGCCACCGCCGGCGTAGCTCCGTTGCCACGGCGGCAAGGGACTGCTCGGTGTGTGCACCGTCGAGCACGAGCGGGTGCCCGTCGGCACAGTGCCTCACCTCGAAACGACATGGCAGCCGGACCAGGGGCGCAGGGTCTAGGACCAGCGGGACGGCGGGGAACACGCGGTGGAGCACGGCCGCGGCCAGCGCAAGGGCGTCGAGTTCGTACCGACGTGCGTCGTGGACGACCACGCGGTGGCAGCTGCCGTCCGGCAGCCGGAGCCGCGCCTCGTGCGTCGTGCCGACCCAGCGTGCGTCCTCCCAGCCGAAGTCCTCGCCCAGCACGGACAACTCGGCACCTACCTTCCTGCAGTGCGCCCGGATCACATCGAGTGCACCGCCGCGCGCACCCGTGAAGCCAGTGCCGCCAGGCCGGACCACCGGGGCCTTCTCGCCGGCAATCGCCTCGACGGTGTCGCCGAGCACGTCGGTGTGCTCCAGCTCGATGGTGGTGACGACCGAGGCGTCGACGGGAACCGCCGTGGTCGCGTCGAGTCGGCCGCCGAGCCCGACCTCCCAGACCGCGAGGTCGACACCGAAGTGCGCGAAGGCATCGTGCGCAGCCGCGGTCATCGCCTCGAAGAAGGTGAGTTGCCGGGCCTGTGTCGCCCCCCATGCAACCAGCGGCTCGAGGAGGGCCTGGAGGAGGTCGGCACCCACCATCCGGCCGTCCACGGTGATGCGCTCCCGCAAGGTGTCGACGTGGGGTGACGTGTAACACCCGCTGCGGAGGCCGGCAGACCTCGCGAGCGCACTGATCCACGCGCACGTGGTGCCCTTGCCCTTGCTGCCGCCCACCTGGATGCCGCGTGCGCGCAGGGTCGGGGCACCCGTGCGCGCAAGGAGTGAACGCACCAAGGCAAGGTCCCAGACCTGGCTGTTGGGCCGTGTGCGCTCGTAGTTGGTGAGGCTGCCCAGCAGCGGCGCGAGTCGTTCGAGGGAGGGTTCCACGGGTTCGTGACGAAAAATCCGGCCCGTGTCCCCGGGCGTGGCGTAAGAGTACCGGTTGCTGCCACCAGGCGGAGAACCGCATGCGCATCCACGTCTTCCTCGTCCTGTCCCTGCTCGCCCCAGCCCTCCTCGCCCAGCGCCCGGCCCAGGGTGACCGCGGAGGACGCCGTGCGGCAGAGCCCGCTGCCCTGGAGAACTTCACCCACGCCGAGGGTTCGTTCCGCAGCGAGGCCGTCGGCAAGGACGTGGGGTACGGCATCTACCTGCCAAAGGGCTACGACGCCGAGGAGAACGCGAAGCGCGAGTACCCGGTGATCGTGTGGCTGCACGGCATGTGGGAGGACCACCAGCGCTTCCACCAACGCGGTGGCGCACCGGTCCTCGACCGTGCTGCGGCGAGCGGCAAGCTGCCGCCCGCGATCTTCGTGCTCGCCGACGGTGGCAGGACGTCGATGTACGTGAACCGCGGCGACAAGGCCAACTACCAGGACCTGGTCACCAAGGACCTGCTCGGCCACATCGCAGCGAACTACCGCGTGAGCAAGGACCGCAACCAGCGCGCACTGATGGGCATCAGCATGGGCGGCATGGCCGCCCTGCGGATCGGGTTCACCCAGCCGGAGCTGTTCGGCACGGTCGCGGTGCACAGCTCCGCGGTGTTCCCCGAGGACCCGCAGCAGCTCCCCGACCGCATGAAGCAGATGGCCTCGCGCATCGGGCTCGACGAGGTCTTCGGCAACCCGATCGACGCGGAGAAGTGGCGCAAGGCAAACCCGCTCTGCCTCGCGCAGGACGTGGACCCCAAGGCGCTCGACGGCCTCCGCATCTACTTCGACGCGGGATCCGAGGACCGCTTCCGCTTCGCGGACGGCAACGGCCTGCTGCACGAGGCACTGGAGAAGAAGGGCATCCCGCACACCTGGCTCCTCGTCGAGGGCGGTGGCCACGCGTGGGGCTCGGGCTTCAAGGAAGAGTCGCTGCTGGCATCGCTCGCCTTCGCGGGTGAGGGCTTTGCCGTGCGCAGTGCTACCAAGGGTGCACTCGAGGGCATGCAGTTGCCCGGTGGCGCCGGTGGCAAGGGCGAGACCAAGGACCCCAAGGCAGGCGAGGCCAAGGGCGGGCAGTGACCGCACCGGTCTCCTCGACTACGAGGAGACGCTGGATCCCTCCATCGCGGGCGACTTGCCTGCCGATGACCGGGAACGGAGGTCGCTGCCTTGTTCTCACTGGAGCATCGAGTCCGGGTCTTCCTGTTCCACGTCCGCAGGGACGGCGTGCGCTACCTGCTGCTGCGCCAGCGCCCCACCAGGGCATGGCCGCTCGGTCCGGTGATCGGTCCCGTGGCCCCCGGGGAGAAGACGACGGACGCGGTCTTCCGTGAGGTGCGGGCCGAGACCGGCCTCCGCCGCCCGGTCCACCTGATGGAGATCGCCGCGCCCAACAAGGAACTGTTCGGCGACGCGGGCCTCGTGGAGTGGCCGTTTGCATGGCAGGCCGGCACGCCCGAGGACACGATCCTGCAACTGACCCCCGGCCCCATGATCGCCGAGGTCGCGTGGCTGCCGTTCGAGGAGGCCTTCCAGCGGCTCGAGGTTCCCTCGGACCGGGACGCCCTGGTGCGCCTGCAGGTCGGGCTCCAGTAGGCAAACGCGTCCGCACGCGTTGCAGTCCCCGGACGGATTTTTGCTGCCGAGCAGCACACGCGTGTCGTATGCATGGCTCCTGAACCACCATGAGCGACGACACGAAGAACCCGCCGAAGGATCCCGCTGAAGGGGTGCTCGGCGACGGCCGCCTGCCCAGTTCGGCGATGCGGAGCTACGCGCTGCTGACGCCCGACCTCAAGCAGCTGTACATGAACTTCTACAAGGCGACCTACGGCAAGTCGAAGATCGACCTGAAGACGAAGGAGTTCATCGCGATCGCCGCAGCCCTCACCTCGGGCTGCAAGGGCTGCCTCGAGGGCCACCTCAAGAAGGCAAAGCGCGAGGGCGCGACCAGCGACGAGATCGCCGAGGTCATCGCCATCACGCTGGGCGTCAACGCTGCCACGATCGTCGACCGCTCGGACATCGCCAACTTCCACCTGGGCGGGCTGTTCGAGAAGCCGGAGTGAGACCCACCGCAGCCGTGCCCCACGGGGCACGGGCCACGGCCTGAGGGCCGCCCTGCTGCACGGACGGGCGAACGAGGGGTTGCGGCAAAAGGGAGCAAACCGCCAGCGGGCCCCTTCCGTTATCCTCCCCGTGCCGATGTTCGCGCCCTCCTCCCGTCCACAGGTGCCGAGAGGCCCTGCAGTCAAGTTCGCCGTCCTCGGGCTGCTGCTCGGGATCCTGGCCTACATCGCGTTCTACTGGCAGGGGCCCTCGCGGGTGGTCGACCCGACCGACACCCCCACCGAACAGCCGGTCGTGGAGGTGCCTCAGCTCGACCGTGCGTTGCTGGCAGAGGCACGCGATGAAACGCGCGAGGATCGCCTCGTGTTCGAGCCGGCACCACTCAGCCACTTGCTGGAGAAGGCACTGAACGTCTCCGCGCCGGTTGCAGATGCACTTGGACGCCGGGCGGCACCCGTACCGGTCGCAGAGGTTGCTGCAGCGCCGGATCGCTGGCGAGGTGAATGGCTCTGGTACCGAGGACGACTCGAGGAACTGGCGGGGCCCAAGCCCGGTCACCCCGTGCGCGGCTACTCGATCTGGGAGGCGACCGTCCGCACCGCAACCGACGAGACGGTGTTGTTGACCTTCTCGCTGCCGCCCGGTGGCGATGTACACAAGGGCGGCATCGTGCGGGCAGAAGGATTCCTCCTGAAGATCCGGGACCTGACCTTCCCGGGCGAGCGCAACACGGTACCGATGCTGGTCGGCACCTCGCTGGTACGCGACTACGAGGCATGGCCGCCCGTGACCCAGATCGACCCCGCGGTGTTCGCGGGCATCCGGGACGGGGTCCACGTGGACGGAAGGTTCGAGCCGGGCCCCGACTGCAGCATCGGCCTCTTCGACGACCAGGCACAACCGCTCTGGCACCTCGGGGACTATGCAACGCACGAGACGCCACGGCTCACGAAGGCGGAATGGCGCAAGCAGCCGGCCTTTGCGTCCAAGGCGATCCTCTCGGATGCGTTGCACGGTCGGCTGGAGCGCGGCACTCCCATCCGACTCCTGGGCCAGTTCGTCCAGGCCCGCACGCAGAAGGCTGCACCGAATCCAGCAGGGATCGAGGACTGGACCGAGGCGTGGGTCCAGATCCGCGACCTGGGCGGCAAGACCGTCCCGGTCTGGGTCCCTGGACGCATCCGCAACCTCGCGCAAGGCGTTGGCCTCGAGGTGAATGCGTTCTACTACAAGCGCCTCGTCTACGAGACGCTCAAGGGCACCGAGGTGATCACGCCGGTCTTCGTCGCCACCTCGCTGGATCCCTTCGTCCTGCGGGTACCGCCCGAGATGCACCGCATCGCAGTCTGGCTCGGTGTCGGGGCACTCCTGATCACGGCATGGATCTTCCTCTCACAGCGCAAACTGGCTCGCCAGTCTGCGGAGGCGGAGCGTCAGCTGCACGAACGCCGCAAGCAGCGCATGGCGCGCGAACTGGGGAACCGGACGATTCCCTCGTGACCGAACTGCACGCCATCCACTGCAGACCTCCCGGCGAACGCGCCACCGAGGTGCGCATCGGCCGCGGCCTGCGCGGCAGGCTGGGGGAGTGGCTGCAAGGCAGGCGCACGTTCGTCCTTGCCGACGCACGCGTGGTGCACGCGGAACTGCCCACCCCCGACCTCACGGTCGAGGGCGGCGAGGCGGTGAAGACGCTCGGCTCACTCGAGTCGGTGCTGCGCGCCATGGCGACTGCAGGCGTGGACCGCGGTTCGTTGCTGGTGTGCATCGGCGGCGGCACGGTCGGCGACCTCGGCGGACTCGCAGCGGCACTGCACCACCGCGGCATCGAGCACTGGCAGGTGCCCACCACCTTGCTGTCGATGGCAGACAGTGCCATCGGCGGCAAGACGGCGGTCAACCTGCCCGAGGGCAAGAACCTCGTGGGTGCCGTCCACCCTGCAAGCCTCGTGGTGGTCGACCCGACCTTCTGCGCCACCCTCGACGAACGCGAGTACCGGTCCGGTCTCGCGGAGACGCTCAAGATCGCCATCGGCAGGGACGCGGAACTGTTCTCCCTGCTGGAGCGCCAGCGTGACGCGCTGCTGCGCCGCGACCCGCAGCTGCTCGTGGAGGTGTTGCACCGTGCAGTCGCCGCCAAGGTCGCCGTCGTGGAGGCGGACCCCCGCGAACATGGCGTGCGGCGCCTGCTGAACCTCGGTCACACGTTGGGACACGCATTGGAGTCGCGGGCGCAGGGCACCGTCCCTCACGGCTTGTGCGTGGCGCAGGGCATCCACTTCGCACTCGCGCTCGCGCTCGCCGAGCGGGCCATCAGCGCGACCGACGCCGCGCGCTGCACGCGGTTGCTGGAGTCCTATGGCTTCGTGCGCGAGCCGTTGCCGCCCTGCCACGAACTCGCGCCCTGGCTGGCACGGGACAAGAAGCGCGTGGACACGACCCTGCACTTCGCGATGCCGACCGGCGTGGGCACCAGTGCCGTGGTGCCCATGCCCCTGCGCAGGATCGAGTCCGCGCTGCCCGGCGGCTGCTGAGTCAGTTGGCGCGGGTGCGGACGGTGAGGGCGCCCAGCGCCGCGAACAGCGTCACCACGAGCGAGGTGAGCGGGGCCCAGAACAGCAGCTGGGCCATCATCAGCGCGTGCCCGCGCGTCGCGGCATCCAGCTCCCCGAGCGAAGGGTCCATCTTCTCGTAGTGCGTACCCCACCCGCTGGCGATGGCCACGTACTGCACTGCCACCACGGGAAGGCGAGCCAGGAGGCCGTAGCACAGGCCTGCGAGAGCAGCCCTGCCCCACCCGAACACGGCCACCAGCACGAACAGGGGGCAGAACGACATGAACAGCCCCATGCGGTCCATGAGCTGGTCCTTCGGCGTCTGGGTCGCGACGTAACCGATGGCACCCATCATGGCGACGACCCCGAGCAACGGGCCCAGCACGGCGCGCAGGGTGCTCGCAGGGCGGTGGCCGCACTGGGCAAGACGCCGGCCGAACCAGAAGCCCACGAACACGGTAAGCCATCCGATGCCGACCAGGGCGGCACCGCCGCCTGGCTCCCGGCTGAACAACGCAGGACTCCAGTCCTGCAACTCGCCAACGAGGCGGAGCAGCGTGACACCGAGGGTGACGGCACTTGCGACGAGGATTGCGGAACCGATGCCGCGGGTGGACTGGCTCATGCCGCAAGCGTGCCGGGTCTGGTGGCGCGACTCCATGCCGCAGGCGCAGTTCGCACTCCCACGGTCAGAGCGATGCCGTCCTCGGCACGATGTCGGTCTGGAGCGTCGGGTCGGCGGCAGGGACGTGGGTGACCGGCAACCCGAGCTCCCTGCGCACGATGTTGGTGCCCTGCGCGATCGAGGTCGACTTGAAGAAGGCCACGTCGCGGTTGCAGCCCTGACGGCCGAAGCCGCAGTCGCTGCTGACGATGAGTTGCTCCGGTGCGATGTGCTGGAGGGCAGACCGGATCGTGGCCGCCACTTCCTCCGGGCGCTCCACCTGCAGCCGGCGGTGGCTCACTGCGCCGATGCACACCTTCTTGGTGCTGTGGTTGCGGAAGGGGGCGAAGCGTTCGACATCCCGCATGTCGCGGTCCTTGGTCTCGATCGTCCAGACGTCGCCACGCATCGATCCCATGTACAGGTCGAAGCTCTCGGCATAGCTGTCGTTGTCGATGACCTTCTGCATGTTGGGGTTGCCCCAGCACGTGTGGATCCAGATCTCGACATCGTCGAGACCCTGCACCTCACGGTTGTAGCAGTCGACCATGAACCGCACCTCGTCGCTGTCCTTGCCGTAGGTGTTCGCCCAGAAGTGGATGGTCGGCTCCTCGATCTGGATGCACTTGCAGCCAGCGTCACGCAGCGCGAGCAGTTCCTTGTTCATGGCCACCGCCATGTCCCACAGCACCTCGCGGCGGTCCTTGTACTTGGGGGTGTGCAGGTCGAGGAACAGGCCCATGACCTGCGACGAGCACGTGCCGAAACGGACCGGCTTGCTGGCGCGCGCCTGCGCCATGCGCCAGATCTTCGGGTAGTCGAGCGGCTTGTGCTCGATGCGGTCGACGACGCGCGGCCACCGCCAGCCCGTGTAGATCTCGTTGAGCATGGTGCCGGGCGGGTAGCGCAGCCAGGGCGAACGGGTCTCCTCGCTCTGCAGCAGGTCGCCTGCGAAGCCTGCCCAGCGCTGCAACGGGTAGTGGTGCCACGAACGGCCGGCGTAGTCCTCGTCGCAGTGCAGGTCCCCGTGCGTGAGCAGGTCGAGCCCGGCTCGCTCCTGCTCGCTCACCACCACGGCGAGCGCGTCCGCGAACTTCTCGCGGAAGCGCACGTCCATCATGCAAGTGTCGAGGGAGCGCCCCCACATGCTGTCGTCGAACCACCTCGGACGGGGCCACGAGCCGGTGACGGTGCAGGGGAGGATGGTGTCAGCTGTGACGGTGAGCATGGCGCAGGTCTCGCGGCAGGGTGGGCGGGCCGGCGGCACCGCATGCGGTCAGTTGTAGCGCCACTCCACCGCATCACCATCCTGCAGCACGTGGCGGTACGGCATCTCGGGTCCGGGCCTGCCGTTGAGCATCCAGTACCAGTACCGCTCACGTTGCACGTCGGTGGCAACACCGTCGATGGCCCACACGTCGTCCTTGGAGCAGCAGACACGGTCCTGCACGACGGCTGCGGCTGCGCGGGTCGCGTCCACCACGGTGCTGCCCTCGGGGACGTCGACGGTGCGGACCACGGCCTCGCGCGGGAGGGGTCCGAACAGCAGGCGTACCGTCACCTTCATGGCAAGCGCACGCTCAGACGTTGAACCGGAAGTGCAGCACGTCGCCGTCCTGCACCACGTACTCCTTGCCCTCGATGCGGTAGACGCCCTTCTCGCGCGCGACCGCCACGCTGCCGCAGCGGACCAGGTCCACGTAGCTGACGGTCTCGGCCTTGATGAAGCCACGCTCGAAGTCGGTGTGGATCACGCCGGCCGCCTTGGGAGCCGTGTCCCCTGCGTGGATGGTCCATGCGCGGACCTCCTTCTCACCGGCCGTGAAGTAGGTTCGCAGGCCGAGGAGGTGGTAGGTGGCGCGGATGAGCGCGCCGACTCCCGACTCCTTGACGCCGAGTTCCTGCAGGAACAGCTTGGCATCGGCCTCCTCGAGGTCGACGAGGTCGCTCTCGATCTGGGCACTGATGACGATGGCCTCGCACGCCAGGTGTGACTTGGCGTAGTCGCGCACCTTCTGCACGTAGGGGTTGCTGTCGGCGGTCGCGAGGTCCCCCTCCTTCACGTTGCAGGCGAAGATGGTCGGCTTGTCCGTCAGCAGTTGGAGGTTCTTGGCGATCTTGCGCTCCTCGTCGTTGAGCTCGGTCAGCAGGGCTGGCTTGCCGGAGTCGAGGACTGCGAGGACCTTCTCCAGCACCGGCATCTCCGCGACCGCCTCCTTCTCGCCGCGCTTCGCCTGCTTCGACTGGCGGTCGATGCGCTTCTGCACCGACTCCAGGTCTGCGAGCACCAGCTCCGTCGTGATGACCTCGATGTCGCGCACCGGGTCGACCGAGCCCGCAACGTGGTGGATGTCCACGTCCTCGAAACAGCGGATCACCTGCACGATCGCGTCGACCTCACGGATGTGGCTGAGGAACTTGTTGCCGAGACCCTCGCCGGTGGCAGCACCCTTCACGAGTCCGGCGATGTCGACGAACTCGATGGCTGCCGGGATCACCACGTTGGTCTTGGCGATCTTCTGCAACACGGCAAGACGCTCGTCAGGGACCGTCACAACGCCCACGTTGGGGTCGATGGTGCAGAACGGGTAGTTGGCCGCCTGCGCCTTGCGGGTGCGCGTCACGGCGTTGAACAGGGTGGACTTGCCCACGTTGGGCAGCCCGACGATGCCGGCTTTCAGGGACATGGGGCGAGCAGGGTAGCGAGCGGGCCCGCGCACACGGAGCACTTTTGCGCGCGCCTCCGCCCAAGGGGGACTGGCGCGAGGTGCGTACACCACCTAAGGAGGAGAGCGTGGTCAGGTCCTGGACCCACCAACCGACCGGAACGCCGATGCGACGAGCCCTTTCACCCGTCCTGTTCGCGATCGCCTGCTGCGGCTGTGCCGCAGAACCCACGCGACACGACTGGGTGGACTACGAGCTCTGCATGGACCTCGAGCTCCACGGCATCCCTTCGGACCGCACGGCGGCCATCGCCAGGCTGGAGGCCCACATCGCCGGCAACGCAAGCACCCCGGATCGCATCCCCCCGGGGGAACGCGCCTGGCTCGCATGGCTGCACCTGCGGGCGGGCTCCAAGGAGGCTGCGCGCAGGTGGATCGAGGAGGAGCGCGCCGCACACCCAGAGGCTGCCGAGTGTCTCAACGCCCTCGCAGAGGAGCTGTGACCCTGGTGCGCGCACGCACCCACGCGCGGCTCACCCTTGCGGCAGTGCTGCTCGCCAGCTCGTGCACGACGACGGAGCCCCACACGACGGCCGTCGACCCGATCCCGGGCACGATCCTCGTGCTGCCGCCGCACAACGCAACCGACGTTCCAGGGGCTGCCGAGGCTTGTCTCGCACGCATCACCAAGCCGCTCACCGAGCACGGCTACTACGTGGTGCCGGTTGCCCGCGCGATGGAGGTCGCGCACTCGTGGGCCTCGGCAACCGACCTCCCGGCGGACCCGGAACTCCGCACCCGGCTGCACCGGGAGTCGGGGGCCGACGCAATCCTCCAGGTGACGGTGGACCGTTGGAGCCGTTCGTACGTCGTTCTTGACGACCTCGCCAGCGTCGGCGGCAACCTGCGGCTCGTGGACGCACGGACCGGACGGGAGCTCTGGGCGGCGCGCTACGAGGCCACGGACGGCTACTTCCTCGGTGCCGTGTTCGCCAGCTCCGCGGGCGGTCCCTACGGCCTCATGGTGGCAATGCTCGTCGCACCGCCGGTCGCCCTTGCCAGTGCCGCTTCCGTGGACACGGAGAGCCGGCTGACGCGGCTCGCGCAACAGACGCTCGACCGGGCCCTGAAGCGCGGCCTGCCGCCGGGCCCGCTGCACCCGGACCATGCCCGCTTGGTCGAGGGGCTGCGCACCCGCGACCTGCACCACTGAGCAGTCGCAACCGTTGGCCAGGGACTGCTGCCGGGGCGTCCCGACTGGGCCCAAGTGCGCTGCTCGGTTTCTCCGCATCCGTCGACAACAGTCCCACGCGGGTGGATCCCGCACGGGGAAACGATGGAACAGGCGCACGACAAGAGAGTGGTCTTGAGACAAGCCGTGGGCGCTGTCCTCCTCGTCGGGACCTTCCTCGCCCTGTCCCTGCCGCACTGCAGCCTTGTTGCCGGGCAGTCGTGGACGAACCTCGCACCACTGGTGTTGCTGTTGGTGTTGGCGGGCCCGGTCGGCTACCTGCGGCTGCTGCGGGCAGGACGCAGGATGCAGGCCACCGAGGCGACGCCCACGAGACCGGAGCGCATGGCGGTCACCACCACGGCGGTGCTCTGCACCGGCCTGGTCTTCACGCTCGCTGCATCCCACGTCGCACGCCAGCAGGTGGCGAGCGAGGCGCGGGCGCGCTTCGACCGGCTCACCGAACACCTGATCGTCGAGACCGAGCAGAGGCTCTACCAGTTGCTGCACGGACTCAGGTCCGTCGCTGGTCTCTACGCGACGAACCAGCATGTCTCGCGCCCCCAGCTCGAGTCGTTCACGGCAGAGCTGGAGGTCCACGACGAGTTCCCAGGGGCCCTCGGGATCGGCTTCATCGAACCGGTCCAGCGGGACCAGCTCGATGCGTTCGAACGGCGCGAACGGCTGGACGGGTGTCCGACGTTCCGCGTGCATGCCTACCCGGGCGAGCGCGCAGGCGTGCCACCGCAGGAAACCCTCTTCGTGATCAAGCACGTGTTCCCGCGCGAGGGCAACGAGCCCGCGTGGGGACTCGACGTGGGCTCGGAGGCCAGACGGAGGGATGCCGTGCTGCGGGCCATGCGCACCGGCGAGCCCACGATCACACGCAGCATCCAGCTGGTCCAGGACAGCAAGCAACGCACCGGCTTCCTGTACTTCCTCCCGGTCTACCGGACCGGGGCACCCGTCGACACGGTTGCAGCACGCGAGGCAGCGTTCCTCGGCCTCGCCTACATGCCCATCGTGCTCGAGGGTGCGCTGGAGGGAGTGTTCTCGGCAACCGAGGGACACCTCGACTTCGAGGTGTTCGACGGCGAGGTGCCGCGAAAGGACAACCAGCTCTTCGACCACGACCACCACCTCGACGACGTGACCGGTCTCATCGAGGCAGACCACTTCTCGGACCGCCTGTTCTCGGCAAGGAGGATCCTCTCGATCGGTGGCCGCGTCTGGACCATGAGCACCAGCTCGCTGCCCTCGTTCGAGGCCACCATCGACCCCTCGCTGCCGGTGATGATCGCGGGCGGAGGCACCCTGATGAGCCTCATGCTCGCCGGCATGGTGTGGTCGCTATGGGTCAGCCGCTGGCGCAACGTGGCACTCGACCGGGCGCGCGTCACCGCCGAGGACGCCGTCCGCGGGAGCAGGACCCTGGTCGGCGCCCTCAACGGCCACTCGATCGTGTCGGAGACCGATCGCGAGGGGACCATCCTCGCAGTCAACGACGAGTTCTGCCGCATCAGCGGGTACTCGCGCGAGGAACTGCTCGGCAGCAACCACCGCATCGTCAACTCGGGCATGCACCCGCGCGAGTTCTGGGCCGGCATCTGGGCCAACATCGGCAGCGGGAAACCGTGGACCGGCGAGATCTGCAACCGTCGCAAGACCGGGTCGCTGTACTGGGTCCACACGGTCATCGCACCCGCCCTCGACGCAGAGGGCCGCGTCGAGAAGTACATATCGATCCGCCACGACATCACGGCGCGCAAGCAGTACGAGGCACAGATCCTCCGGTCGGCGGCACTGATCGAGGAGAAGAACCGTGAGCTGGTGGCCCTGGCCGACCGCGCGCACCGGGTGGTGGACGACGTTTCGCACGAGTTCCGCACGCCACTCGCAGTGATCAAGGAGTTCGCATCGATCATCGGCGACGGCCTTGCCGGCCCGGTCACGGCACAGCAGTCCCAGTACCTGCGCATCGTCGCGGGTGCCGTGGGCGACCTGAACCACATGGTCGAGGACCTGCTCGACTCGAGCAAGTTGCGTGCAGGACGCCTGCGCGTGGACCGCAGGCCCCACAGCATCGCGTCGATCTTTGCCGCGGGCAGGACCACGCTTGCACGCAAGGCCTCGACCCGCTCGATCCTGGTCGAGGAGAACATCGAGGACGGCCTGCCGGAGGTCTTCGCCGACGAGGAGAAGGTCAGGCGCGTCATCAGCAACCTCATGACCAATGCGATCAAGTTCTCGCCCGAGAACGGCACCATCCAGCTCTCGGCAGCGAGGGGCGAACGCGATGGTGAGGTGGTGGTGCGCGTGACGGACAAGGGGCCGGGACTGTCGCCAGAGGACGTCGAGCAGCTGTTCGGGCGGTTCCAACAGGTCTCGACCGCACGCAGCGTCTCGGCCAAGGGATTCGGCCTCGGCCTCAGCATCGCGCAGGAGCTGGCGTGGTTGAACCTCGGTCGGCTGTCGGTCACCACCGAGAAGGGCAAGGGTGCAACCTTCTGGTTCACGCTGCCCGTGAACGAGGAGCACGCGATCCTCGGGCACTTCTTCGAGACCATTGGCAGCACCGACATGCCGGACCAGCAGATCGCGCTGTTGCGCGCAGACGCGCACGACTGCCTGGACCCCGAGGAGCCGCACGGGTTCCTGGCCTCCATCACCTACCCGACCGACCTGGTGCTCCCGGCGGCAGAGTGCACGGCAGCCGCAACACGCTCGTGGTGGCTGTTGGGCCGGACCCGCTCGGTGGAGACCTGGACGAAACGGCTTCGCGAGGCGCGCCACGCGCAGTTCATGGAGGACGGCATCAAGGTCGCCCCGCTCGAGGTCACCCCGCTCGGTGTCTGGCAGTTGCCTGCAGGTGCACCGAAGGCAAGGGAGTGCGCCATCCGCACCATCACCAGGAGGAGTCACATGACAACGAGAGTCCTGATCATCGACGACGAATGGACCATCCAGCAGGCGTTGCGGGCGCGGCTGGCGGCAAACGGTTTCGAGGTGCTCGTCGCAGGCGACGGCCCGAGCGGCATCGACACGGCACGCGAGGCAAGGCCCGACGTCATCCTGCTCGACCTGCGCATGCCGGACATCGACGGCTTCGAGGTGCTGCGCCGCCTGCGAGCCTCGGACCAGACGGCCCGGATCCCGGTGGTCTTCCTCACCGCAAACGTGCTGGACACGGTCAAGCAGCAGGCAAGGAGCGCGGGGGCCGCAGGGTTCCTCGCCAAGCCCTACGACGCCGCTGCCGTCATCGACTGCATCCGCACAGCCGCAGCAAGGACCCCGGAACCCGCAGGGAGGTGAGGCCATGAACAACCCGCGACACCCTTCCATCCTGGTCGTAGACAACGACCCGAACGTCCTTGCCGTGCTCACGGCGCGCCTCGGTGGGATGGGCTACCACTGCACCACGGCACAGGGAGGTGAGGAGGCGCTCTCGCGCTTCGCGTCCATGGGAGCCGACCTGGTGATCTCCGACCTGAACATGCCCAACGGCAACGGCGTCGAGCTCGCCCGCTCGTTGCGCGAACGCAGCGACGTCCCGCTGATCCTGGTCAGCGGGTTCAAGGATGCGTACCGGAAGCACCTCCGAGGAGTGGCCAACGTGTCGTTCCTCCACAAGCCGTTCTCCAGCGAGGAGCTTGCGTCCCTGGTGCAGGGGATGCTGCTGCAACACGAGTGGGAACAACGGGTGGCGCACCGCGCAGCCCATGGGAACCCGAGGGAAGGTGGGTAGCTGGATGACCAAGGTGCTGATTGCAGACGACGACAAGAACCTGCTGACTTCGCTCACGATCCGTCTCAAGGCGGAGGGGTTCGACGTGCTCAGCGCGCAGGACGCGTACATGGCCGTGGCACAGTGCAAGAAGGAGCACCCGGACGTGCTCGTCCTCGACATCAACATGCCTGCAGGCGACGGCTTCTCGGTCCAGAGCCGCGTGGACCGGATGAACCACGACCGTGCACTGCCCGTGATCTACCTGACCGGGGAACGCTCCGAACGGGTGGTCCAGCTGGCCAAGGCACGCAATGCGTATGCCATCGTGTTCAAGCCCTTCGAGACCTCGGAGCTCGTGCTCAAGATCAAGGCTGCGGCTGCCACGAAGCGGTGAGGGGCAGGTCCGGTCCGTGCCGAGAAGATTCTGCGAGGGAACGGCCAAAGGTCGCGCCGGGACCGTCGCGCGGCATTCCTTCATTTGAGGACGCTCTGTCCTCCCGGTGATCTGCGTGTGCGGGGTCGGACCCCCGCATCCCGACCGGCTTGATGCCGGCGGTCTCCCCCCTTTGGAGCAATCACCATGAATGCAAACACCAACCGCACGGCACGCGCTGCCGTGCTCGCGCTCGCAACCCTCGCCACTGGTGCGGCAGCCCAGGAAGAGCGAGTCGGACTCCGCAACGTGGAGTCCTTCCGTCCGGTGGCCACGTTCAACGTCCCCTCCGGCAGCACCGAGATCTGCGACGTCGGCAACGAAGGCAGGCTCGTCGTCTACACCGACTTCGCCCGGCAGTCGGTCGGCTTCGTGGACATCACGGACCCGTCCCGTCCCCGGTTCGTCACCACGTTGCCCATGGGTGGTGAGCCGACCTCCGTGTCGGTCGTGGGCAACCACGCCCTGGTCGCCGTCTGGGCCGACCTGCCCTCCGCGGGCTCGCCTCCCCCTGCCTTCCTGCCCGGCGAACTCGTCGTGGTGGACATCTCCAACCCACAGGCCCCGACGATCGTGGGACGCAAGGGAATCGGCTTCCACCCCGACAGCATCAAGGCTCGACGCATCGGCAACGCCGTGTACACGGTGGTCGCGATCGAGAACCAGCCCGTGGTGGTGTCGAACGGCCTCGTCACGAGCGAGGACCGTCCCGGCAGCCCGAACGACATCGGGCCCGCCGGACTCGTCCAGGTCGTCCGCGTCGACCTCTCGAACCCGGCCAACTCGGTGGTGACCGACATCCCGTTGCCCGCCTCGCTGCTGCAGGCCGAGGGTCTCCTCTACCCCAACGACCCGCAGCCAGAGTTCGTGGCCTGGAACGGCAACATCGCCACCGTGACGTTGCAGGAGAACAACGGCGTCGCCGTGGTGGACATGAGCAACCCCGACAGCCCGGTGCTGAGTCGCGTCTTCTCGACGCTCGTCTGCGCCCCGCGCGCCGCCGACCTCCGTCGCGACGCGAAGATCGACTTCTCGCAGAGCTACCCCACCGATGCACCTGTGGTGCGCGACGCGGGCAGCAACCCGGTGACGACCGGCGCACGCATGCCGGATGCGATCGCCATCCACCCGGACGGTTCCACCGTCTACACCGCCGACGAGGGTGAGCTGAGCTTCACCGGCGGCCGCGGGTTCAGCATCTGGACCCCGGACGGCGATTTCGTGCGCGACGACGGTGGTTCGCTCGAGCAGGTTGCCGTCGGCATCGCCCAGTACCCCGATGCACGGTCTGCGGCGCGTGGCATCGAGGTGGAGGGCATCGCGAGCGCACGCTTCGGCACCCGCGACTTCCTCTTCGCGCTGTCCGAGCGCGGCTCGTTCATGGCCGTCTACGACGTTGCCGTCGCAACCGAGCCACGGCTCATCCAGGTCCTGCCCACCGGCATCTCGCCCGAGGGCATCCTGCCGGTTCCCGAACGTGGCCTCGTGATCTGCGCCTGCGAGGGCTCGGGCACGCTGTCCATCTTCGAGGGTTCCCGCGGTCGCTGGATCCCGCCGTCCACCGCACCCACCCTGTTCACCAAGGACACGACCCCGTGGTCGGCACTCTCGGGCCTGTGCCGCGGTGACATCCCCGGCCAGTTCTTCTCGGTGGGCGACAACGCCATGCCGACCAAGGTCGTGTCGGTGCAGACCGGTTGGGGCTTCGCGCCCGTGCGCACGGTCCTTCCCGTGCTGAAGAACGGTGTGCAGGCAACCTACGACTGCGAGGGCATCGCCCGCGACACCTCCATTGCAGCCCCTGCCAGTCCCGGTTTCTGGCTGGCTGTCGAGGGCAACGGGACGACGCAGCCCAACCTGCTCGTGCAGGTGGACGGGGCAGGCGCGGTGGTCCGCGAGATCCAGCTGCCCAACTCGGTCGATGCAGGATCGGACCCGACGATCGGCGGCACCGCGGTGCCCTCGGCAACGGGTGGCCGCATCCGCAGCAACGGCTTCGAGGGCATGTCGGTCTCCACGGACGGCAGGTACCTGTTTGCCGCAGTGCAGCGGTCCTTCACCGGGGAGTTCCCGACCGGCACCACGTATGCCCGGGTCGCGCGGTACGACCTGCAGCAGGTGACCGGGCAGACGGCGCCGCAGAACGGACTGCGCACCGGCGGCAACTGGGACTTCTTCTACTACGCCTTCGACACCAACGACCCCGACAACTGGCCAGGCCTCTCGGAGATCACCACCATCGGGACCGACCAGTTCCTCGTGATCGAACGCGACAAGGGCATCGGTTCCGGCTCGACGCTGAAGAAGGTCTACGCCTTCTCGCTGCGCGGCCTGACGCCGGACGCCGATGGCATGCCCGGCAACGGCGACACCGTCACCAAGGTGCTCGTGGCCGACTGCGTCGAGGAGTTCTCGCCCTTCGAGAAGATCGAGGGGATCGGCATCAGCCACTTCGGTGACCTGTGGGTGAACCTCGACAACGACGGCGGCATCGTCGAGCCCCGGATGCGCAACCTCGGTCGCTTCCGCAACCCGCTCCGCTGAGCACGCGTCGGCAGGATCGAGTCGGGGCGCGCGCGCGGGCGGACTGCGTGCGCGCCCCGGCGCTTTCCACACCCGGGCTCGGACCACTCTCGCCCGCAAGACGGCCCTGCTTCAAGACTTGAGCATGAAGGTGGCGCTGCCGCCGGACGCATGTGGAAAACTGTCGCGCCGCGGTTGCGCGCCACCGCGACACATGGGCTCGCCGGCGGCTGTGCAGCGCGAGGGACCGCGCCTGAAAGCGCGCGGACACGGCCCGGCCGCCGCCCCAAATTCCTCTCGCGCACTGCCTGTGCTTGGGCTGTAGTCCTCGCCCCGATGCCCCGTCGCGACGACCTGAAATCGATCCTCATCCTCGGTTCCGGGCCGATCATCATCGGCCAGGCCTGCGAGTTCGACTACTCCGGCACGCAGGCCTGCAAGGCGCTGCGAGCGGACGGCTACCGGATCATCCTGATCAACAGCAACCCTGCGACGATCATGACGGATCCGGAGACCGCGGACCGGACCTACATCGAGCCGATCACGCCCGAGGTCGTGGCGAAGATCATCGACAAGGAGCGCCCTGACGCACTGCTGCCAACGCTCGGCGGCCAGACCGCGCTCAACTGCGCGATGCAGCTGCACGACATGGGCGTGCTGGAGAAGTTCGGTGTCGAGATGATCGGCGCGAAGCCCAAGGCGATCCAGAAGGCCGAGGGGCGACAGGAGTTCCGCGAGGCGATGGAGAAGATCGGGCTCAAGTGCGCCCGTTCGCGACTCGCCTACAGCATGGAGGAGGCGCGCAAGGCACTCGACGTGATCGGCCTCCCGTGCGTGATCCGGCCCGGCTTCACCATGGGTGGCTCGGGTGGCGGCATCGCCTACAACCTGGAGGAGTTCGAGACCATCTGCTCGCGCGGGTTGCAGCTGAGCCTCAACAGCGAGGTGTTGGTCGAGGAGTCGATCGCCGGCTGGAAGGAGTACGAGCTGGAGGTGATGCGCGACAAGAACGACAACGTCGTCATCATCTGCTCGATCGAGAACTTCGACCCGATGGGCGTGCACACGGGCGACTCGATCACGGTGGCTCCTGCACAGACACTCACCGACCGCGAGTACCAGCTGATGCGCGACGGCGCGATCGCGTGCATCCGCGAGATCGGTGTCGACACCGGCGGCTCCAACGTGCAGTTCGCCATCAACCCGCGCGACGGGCGCATGATCGTGATCGAGATGAACCCGCGCGTGAGCCGCAGCTCCGCGCTGGCGTCGAAGGCCACGGGCTTCCCCATCGCCAAGATCGCCGCAAAGCTCGCCGTTGGCTACACGCTCGACGAGCTGCGCAACGACATCACCAAGGTCACGCCTGCCAGCTTCGAGCCGACGATCGACTACTGCGTCGTGAAGTTCCCGCGCTGGGCGTTCGAGAAGTTCCCCACCGCGGACAGCGTGCTCACCACGCAGATGAAGTCCGTGGGCGAGGTGATGGCCATCGGTCGCACCTTCAAGGAGGCCATGCAGAAGGCCATGCGCGGGCTGGAGACCGGGCGCTGGGGCTACGGCAACGTCCCCGGCGTGCCCACGGTGCGTGGCGAGGACAACAGCGCCTCCGCGATCCTGCCGCACCTGGTGACGCCGCGGGCGGACCGCATCGACTGGGTGCGCGCGGCCATGCTGGCCGGCATGAGCGTGGCGGAGATCCACGAGCACAGCCGCATCGACCCGTGGTTCCTGGACCAGCTCGCCGAGCTCGTTGCACACGAGCAGGTGATGCTGTCGACCGGCAGGAACGGCCTCGCCAGCTGGTCCGCCGACCAGATGCGCGCCACCAAGATGCTCGGGTTCAGCGACCGCCAGATCGCCGCGGCGTGCACGCCCAAGGTGACCGAGTGGGACGTGCGCGAGCACCGCAAGAAGCTGGGCGTGCTGCCGGTCTACAAGCGCGTCGACACCTGCGCGGCGGAGTTCGTGAGCTTCACGCCCTACCTGTACTCGACCTACGACGGATTCGAGGACGAGGCCGGCCCGCTCTCCGACAAGCAACGCGTCATCGTGCTCGGCGGCGGACCCAACCGCATCGGCCAGGGCATCGAGTTCGACTACTGCTGCGTCCACGCAGCGTTCGCACTCCGTGAGCTCGGCTACGAGACCGTGATGGTCAACAGCAACCCGGAGACCGTGTCGACCGACTTCGACACCTCCGACATGCTGTTCTTCGAGCCACTCACGCACGAGGACGTGATGAACGTCGTCGACCACATCCGCCCGCATGGCGTGATCGTGCAGTTCGGCGGCCAGACCCCCCTCAACCTCGCGCGCGGACTCAAGGACCACGGAGCACCCCTCGTGGGCACTTCCGTCGAGTCGATCGAGGCAGCCGAGGACCGCGAGCTGTTCAGCAAGGTCGTCGACCGCATCGGCATCGACCAGCCGAGCAACGGCATGGCCTCGACCGCACAGCAGGCGCTGGCCGTGGCCGACCGCATCGGCTACCCGGTCCTCGTCCGTCCGAGCTTCGTTCTCGGTGGCCGCGCCATGGAGGTCGTCTACGACCGCCGAGGCCTCGAGGACTACATGGAACGGCACCGTTCCTTCTCGGAGGAGCGACCGCTGCTGGTGGACAAGTTCCTCGACAGCGCGATCGAGGTCGACGTCGACGCGCTGGGCGACGGCACCAACGTGATGATCGGCGGCATCATGGAGCACATCGAGGAGGCCGGCATCCACTCCGGTGACTCCTCCTGCGCACTGCCGCCCTACAGCCTGAGCCAGTCGCTCATCGACGAGATCGCCGAGAAGACCCGCCAACTCGCGCTCGAGCTCAAGGTCTGCGGCCTCATGAACGTGCAGTGGGCCGTGCGCGGTCCACGCCTCTACATCCTCGAGGCCAACCCGCGCGCCTCGCGCACCGTGCCCTTCGTGAGCAAGGCCATCGGCCAGCCGCTCGCCAAGATGGCGGCGCGCGTGATGCTGGGCGAGACCCTGCAGCAGGTGGGCGCTGTCGAGATGCTGGAGCCGCCATACTTCTCGGTGAAGGCGCCAGTCTTCCCCTTCAACAAGTTCCACGGTGTCGACACCCTGCTCGGCCCGGAGATGAAGTCGACGGGCGAGGTCATGGGCCTCGACCCCTCGTTCGGTGCCGCCTTCGCCAAGGCCATGATCGGAGCAGGCAACACGCTGCCGCGCGGTGGCAAGGTGTTCCTGTCCGTGCGGGACGAGGACAAGCGCATGCTCACGGGCATGGCACGCACGCTCCACGAACTGGGGTTCCAGCTCGTGGCCACCGGTGGCACTGCACGCGCGCTGCAGAACAGCGGCCTGCCGGTCCAGCGAGTGGCCAAGATCCACGAGGGACGCCCCCACGTGGTCGACCTCCTGATGAACCAGGAGATCCAGCTCATCATCAACACGCCCAGCGGTCGCCGCGAACGCAGCGACGACCGGATGATCCGCAGCTCGGCCGTGAGCAGGAAGATCCCTTGCATCACGACCATGGCAGCCGCTGCGGCGACGATCCAGGGCCTCGAGTGGTGGCTCAAGAAGCCGCTCGATGTGCAGGCACTGCAGGACTACCATGCGCCGGTGAGCTGAGCGGACTGGCGCGGTGGGTGCCGCGGCGTGAGCCGCCAGTGGAAGCCGCGCCATGACGAGTACCGCTCCCCGCCACGATTCCAAGCTCGCCGCCGAGGTCGCCAGGTTCTGTGCAGCCGGCCACAGTGCCCCCACCGCTGCGGTGCGCGCGGCCCTGCCGAGCTCCTCCCTGTGGCAGGCCGTGGCAAGGGCCGGCACCTCGCTGTGGCTCGACACCGGTGACGTGGACGCGGCAAGGGCCCTGTGGACGCGCGAGTTCCTCGCGCTCACCACCAACAACACCCTCCTCAACAAGGAGGTGCAGAAGGGCCTCTACGACGACCTCGTCCCGGATGCGGCGGCCCTGCTGCGCAGCGTGGGCAGCGGCCTCACCGACCAGCAGGTCGTCCTCGAGATCGCCTTCCTCCTCAACGCGGTGCACGGCCTCAAGCTCGTGCGCACCTTCGATGCCGACGTGAGCGTCGAGCTGCACACGGACCTCGCCAACGATGTCGAGGCCAGCTACCAGTACGGCAAGCGCTTCCACGCGATCTGCCCCGACCGCTTCATCGTCAAGGTCCCCCTGACGCCTGCCGGCATCCTTGCCGCACGCCGCCTGCACAAGGACGGCATCCGGCTCAACTTCACCCTCGGCTTCTCCGCGCGCCAGAACTACCTGGTCGCCCTGTTGGCCCGACCGACCTGGGTCAACGTCTTCATGGGCCGCATCAACGCGTTCCTCGCCGACAACAAGCTCAGCGACGGCGTCAACGCGGGCGAGAAGGCCACTCTCGCCAGCCAGCGCGTGCTGCGTCGGCTACGCAAGTCGCCCGGGATCGACGTCCGCCAGATCGGCGCCTCCATGCGCAGCGGCCAGCAGTGCCTCGACCTCGTGGGCCTCGACGTCTTCACCATCCCGACCGCTGCGGCCAAGGAGTTCGTCCAGAAGAACCCCGCGCCCGAGACCGTGCGGGACCGGACGGCAGACGACCCGGCCGTGACCTTCGCCACGGGCGTCGATGCTGTGGCCGACAAGCTTGGCGTGTTCTGGACCGTCGACGACACCTTCGAGAAGGCCATGTGCAAGCTGGCCGCCCTCGATGCCGACCGCCTCACGCCCGAGACCCTCGTGGCCTTCCTTGCCGAGCACGGCGTCGGCGACCTCTTCCCGCGCCTCGATCCCGCGGAGCAGGCGAAGGTCGCCAAGGAGGGCAAGATCCCCGTCCACGCCAGCTGGAAGGACCGCGTCCGCGCAGGAACCGCGAGCTGGGACGGCATCCTGACCGCTGCGGCGCTTGCCAGCTTTGCGCAGGACCAGGCGGCACTCGACGAACGCATCCGCGGGCTGGTCTGAGCGGGGAGCGGACCGGAGCGCCCTTCGAGTCGGGTGGAACCCGGCGACCCCGTGCGGGCGCCGTTTCGGCTACCCATCCAGCGTCGGCACCAGCCCTGCGAGACTCACCTGCTTGGCGCGTACCGTCCCCAACCGCTGCAGGTACTCCGCACGCGGGATGACGTACACCCCCATGGTCTCGAGGTGCTCGGTGAGGAACTGCACGTCGAGGAGTTCGGTGCCGGCGCGGAACAACGTGCGCACGAGCGCGACCAGCGCCACCTTCGACATGTCGGTCACGCGGTGGAACATCGACTCCGCGGCAAACAGCCCTCCCACCTGGACGCCGTAGGTGCCCGCCACGAGCGAGCCGTCCACCCAGACCTCGAGGCTGTGGGCATGGCCGAGGCGGTGCAGCTCGCAGTACGCGTCGAACATCTCCGTGGTGATCCACGTGCCCGTGTCCGGACGGTCGCCACAACCGCGCATGACGTCGGCGAATGCCCGGTCCCAGGTGAGCGTGAAGCCCCCGCGGCGGATGGTGCGGGCAAGACTGCGGCTCACGTGGAGGTTCTCGGGATCGAGGATGGCACGCGGGTCGGGGCTCCACCACAGCGGCACGGTTTCCTCGTTGAACCACGGGAAGATCCCTGCGGAATAGGCGGCAAGCAGTCGGCCAGCACGCAGGTCGCCACCGAATGCAAGCAGGCCCCCGGCATCGAAGGACGCCGGGTCCGGGAACCGGTACGGCGGGTCGTCCTCGAGCAGCACCGGTTGGCGTCGGCGCGGCCGCACGGTCACCGGTCCTTGAGCCTGCGGAGCATGGTCGGCTGGTCCTCCCGGTTGGCCACCTCGACCACGTCGATGTCGCCGTCCTCGCGCAGGACGAAGTAGACGCGGAGGGCGAGTGCAGCACGCATGCTCCACGTCTCCTGCCCACCCATCTGCTTCACCTGCAGCGCAGGGTAGCTCGGGCCGTACGTGCAGAAGGTCCAGACCGCCTCGAAGGCCTGCGCGACGGACCGCTGGTCCATGTTCGCAAGTGACTTGTAGAACGACGGACGGAACCAGGGCAGCCGGATGCGTTTCTCCTGCACCGGCGCCGCGGGCTCGGGAGCAGGCTTGGCCCTGCGCCGGCCCTTCGGCAGCAACTCCTCCAGCTCGGCCTTCGCGATCTCCAGCTCTCGCAGGCGCCGCCGGTCCGAGGCTGCCTGCTTGCGCAATGCATCGTTTGCAGCATCGCGCGCCTCGACCTCCTGCTCCAGCTCACGGATCCTCGCCGAGAGCTCGTCCTTCGACACCCTGCTGGCCGTCTGGGGCACAGGGGCAGGCTTGGTGGCGAGCCCACGCAGGCGGGCAGCCTCGGCCTCAGCTTGGTCGAGGCTGTTCCTCAACCTCGCCTCGCGCTCGCGCTGGCGCTCGGCGGCATCGCGGGACTTCTGCAGTTCCTTGCCGAGTTCTGCCAGCTGTCGCTCCAGCGCAGCAACAGCCGGGTCTGGTCCTGCAGCATCCTCCTTGCGGTTGGCACCCTTGGTGGGCGCCTCTGCCACGAGGGGCGCGAGCGCACGCACCACGGCATCGAGCTGCTTGGCGTCCTTCAGCCCCGCAAGCATCGGCGCGAGCACGTGGGCGGGAGCCTTGTCGATGCGGAACCCACCCTTCGGCGTGAGGCCGAACTCCTTGGCGAGCCGCCGCAGCTCCTTCACGGGAGCAAGCGTCTCGAGCAGCAAGGCAAGCGGGAGTTCCTTGCCGGCGATGACCAGCTCCACGAGCTTGTCGCCACGGACCTGCCCCGTGCTCACGGCATGCCACCCGTCGCCGACGGCTTCGGGTAGAGGACCTCGACCGGGTAGTCGGGCAGCTCCTGCGCGTCGAGCTCCAGCTCGATCAGCTCACGTTCCTCGGGGCTGATGTCACGGCCACCGCGCCACGACCGGTAGGCCACGTACTCCAGCCCGTCGATCGGGGCAGCCAACAACACGCCACAACGCCACAGCACGAACGACGGGAACAGCAGGGTCGAGAGCGGGTCGCGGTCCTCGGGCGGCGTGGTCTGCAGGATGGGGTAACTCACCGGCAGCGCGACCACGTCGAACGGGATGCCTGCGATGAACCCGCACAGGCCGAAGAAGTTGGCTGGCGCCACGGTCACGAAGCTCCTGCCGCTCGCCGGATCCGTCATCTCGTCGGTGTACTTCACCACTGAGCTGCACGAGCAGCCCAGCACGGCGAGACAGACAGTCCACGATGCGCGGGCCACAGGGCTACCCGCGCGTGTCGGCCTTGGGTTCGCGGCGCACGAACTTCATCTCGCGCACCTTCCACTTGTCCTCGAGCTCCGCAGGCGGCGTCTTGTGGTTCTGGATGAGCCGCTCGTCGGTTGCGTTGATCACCGTCAAGGAGCGGAGCTTCCAGATCGACTGCGGGTTGGGGTTGTCTGCGCTGAAGCCGGACTCGCAGTTGTAGAGCACTGCGTAGAGGAAGTCCTGCGTGAGCAGGAAGTCCTGACGGCCCTGGCCCTGGCGGCCGAAGTCGATGCGGACCTCCTTGTCGTTGAACTCCTGCTTGCCCTGGCGGCCGCCCTGCTCGGATGCAGCACCGATGGTGAAGTCGTCGCGCGAGATGCCGGAGCGGGCAGCCTGGTAGACCTGCTTCTCGAAGTAGAGGACGTGGTCCTTCACCGCGTCCTGCATCTGCGTGTTGGAGCGGATGGTCTCGCGCTGCTTCATCAGGCTGCCGATCTGCTCGAGCAGGCCACCGCGCTTGGTGGCCTCCGCGACCGCCTTCTGGGCGAGCGCGATGTCTTGGTTGAGCGACCATGCCCACCAGCCTGCAGCAGGGGTGAGCACCAGCGATGCGACGACGACCGCCTTGTAGGCATCCATGTTGCGGAACAGGCTCATCAGCGCACCTCCCCGGCAGCTGCAACCATCCCTGGCTGACGTCCCTCGACGGGCGGGGCCGATGCCGTGCGCGGCGCAGACGTGCCGAACGGCGGGAACGTGTCCTTGACCAGGATCTTCATGTCGAAGTAGGCACCCTCGATGCCGGACTCCGCGGAGTCGCTGAAGCGGTGCTCGCGGTAGCTGCGCTCGTCGAACTTCTCGAACGGCGAGTCGGGACGTCGGCACTCCTCGTCGATGGCGGCCCGGAGCACGGACTGCTTGGAACGGAAGTCACTGCCGCGGAAGGCGACGGTGAACTCCAGCGAGCGGTTGCGCACGGGCATGTTGAGCTTGAAGTCGACCACCAGCAGGCGGCCGAGCTCGGTCTCCTTGGACTTGAGCAGCTCGGCAAAGCGCACGAGCACCGCAAGGCCCGACTCGACGGCAAGGTCCTCGTAGATGCCAGAGGCCTTCTGCGACTCCTCGACGATCTTCTTGAGTCGGTCGCGCACCATCTGGAGCCGCTTGTGGGGCTCGGCCTCGAGCAGCTTCTCCAGCAGGTCGCGGTGGTCCTTGGGCGCCACGTTGCGCTCGTCGGCGAACCAGCCGGTGTTCATCACGCTGTGCAGGTGGCCGTGGAAGACGGGCTTGCGCGGGTCCGCGTTGGCGCCCGTGTAGGTGCGGCCGAGCTGGTACTCGAGGTTGCGCAGGTCGTTGTTGAGCTTGACGCCGTACACCACGACGGTGAAGAGGGCGAACATGCAGAACACGGCCAGCGCGAACTTGTGGCGCTCGAAGCCGCGCGTGTACGCGAGGTCCTCGCGGCGGAAGTCGAAGCCTTCGGGCCCGTCCATGCCGCCCAGCGCGAGCCCGAGTGCGGTCGCGAGCTGGACGTTGAGGCTGGACGCCTCCTCGGGCGAGAGGTCGTGCTGCAGCTGGCCCACCAGGTCGAGCTCGACGGGCTCGACGCCAAAGGCCTCGCGCAGCATCTCGCTGACACCGGTCCAGCGGCAGGCACCACCGGTCACCACGAGCCGGTCGACACGGGCGCGGTCGCCTGCGGCCGCGAGGGTGCGCACGAGTTCGCGCGAGAGGCGCTGGAGCCAGCCCGTGACGGCACGCTCCACGTCCGAGTGGGCGACCAGCGTGCGCGTGGCGGAATCGCCCTCGCCACCGGTCACCACGTCTGCATCGTTGCTCGTCGCGAGACACTGGACCACTGCCTCGCGCGCAGGACCGGCAGTGAGGCCGAGCTTGCGGGAGATCTCGTCGGTCACTGCGTCGGCACCGGTGCGCAGCGTGCGCATGTCGACGAGGGCCCCGTCCTCCACCATCACGATGCGGGTGCTGCGCGAGCCGATGTCCAGCAGGGCGACCACGTGCTTCCTGCCGGCGACCGCGGGCAGGTCGGACTTGGCCTCCGCAGGTGCCTCGGGCGCCTCGAGCACGCCGGCCCAGTCGGCAGCGCGGTAGAGCGCCATGGCGTCGAGTTCGACGTGGTGCGGCTCGTGCTTCACGGCTGCCATCGCCCCGAGCGTGGTGCGCAGGCCCGCCTTGGGGACGGCGGCGACGAGCACCTTGGTCCCCTCGCCGGTGGTCGTGTTGGACGGGCCGACCTCGTGGAAGTCGACGACCATGTCGTCGACCGAGTGGCTGTGGATCGAGCCCTCGACCTCGGCCTTGATGACCTTGCGGATGGCGTCGGCACCCTTGAAGGGCACGTCGATGGTGCGCAGCACCGCTTCGCGGCACGGGTGCGACATCACGCTGTCGCCGCGGAAACCGCCATCCTCGTAGGCGGCCTTCACCGCCTGGGCCGCAGCCTCCGCATGTGCCGAGGGCTCACGGGCACCGCCCTCGAGCTTCACGACCGCGTGCCGGAGCAAGCGCGTCTTGCGATAGGAACCGTCGAGCTCCACCACCTTGATGGCATGCTCGCCAAGATCGATACCGGTCATCCTGCCCATGGTTCACCTACTGTTCGTGCCGCTGCTGAGGCGGTCGTACTCGGTTCGCTGACGCTCGTCGAGCAACCTGCGGATGCGTTGCTCCTCGCGTTCGCGTGCCGCCTGCAGCTGGGCCTGCACGGTGGCAGGCAGCTGCGTCTGGTCCGCGCCCCGGAACACCTCGAGTTCCTCGTCACGGCGCCGCTGGAGCACCATGCGGAGCAGTCCCTCCTGCGCTTCCGTCAGCCGGAAGTCGGCGGCGAACCGCGCGACGTAGTCGGCATCGGGGGATGCAGCAGTCGAGGGTTCCGTGGCACTGGCGCCGATCGCGAATCCGAGGGTCATTCCGGCGG
The DNA here is from genome assembly GCA_041178545.1 of Planctomycetota bacterium. Classification (GTDB taxonomy): domain Bacteria; phylum Planctomycetota; class UBA1135; order UBA1135; family UBA2386; genus JBEATZ01. Next base: position 18,876 of record JBEGVB010000023.1, on the reverse strand, counting down.
CAAAGCATCCAAGAGTGGTGCCTAGAATCCAGAACCGTGCGCGCCTCACCGATGCTGCGGCTCCCGCACCGGCGGCTGGAGGTCGGGGATCCCTGCATCGAGCTGCTGCATGGCGCGCAGTACGGCATCGGGAGCGGCCTCGAGGTGCTTGTCGGGGCCCTTGCCGAACAGCCCGCTCGCCCAGAGCGCGGCACCCGCCACCACGACGGCAGCGGCCACCAGCAGGCGTCGACAGACCTGTTCGATCTCCCGCTCGGCCCGCAGGTCCATGCCGGGCACCAGTCCCTGCCGCTGGACAGCTGCAGCCACCTCGGCAGCAAACCCCGCCGGGGCAGCCGTGCGCTCTGCACGGGCCGCGGCGAAGAAGTTGCGCACCTGCTGGTCCTGGTGCAGCCGGGCCCGGAGGGCCGGATCCGATGCCACCTGTTCCTCGGCGGCGCGCCGGCCGGCGGCGTCGAGCTGACCATCCATGAGGCGCTGCAGGAGGAGTGCTTCGCGTTGCGAGGGTTGCCGGGTCATGGTGCGGGACTGTTGGGTACGAGTTCGGGATGGAGCCGCTCGAGGGCGGCCTTGAAGCGCTGCCGGGCGCGGAAGAGGCGGGACTCGACGGTGCCGAGGTTGCAGCCCAGCACCTTCGACATCTCGGTGTAGCTGAGGTCCTCGAACTCGCGCAGGATGAGGATGGTGCGGAACTTCTCGGGCAGCGTGTCGAGGATGCGCCGCGTCACGGCAGCCAGCTCTGCGTCGAGCAGGGGCTGCTCGGGCGAGGCGGGCACCCCGCCACTGACCGGACGACCTGCGTCGAGGGCCGAGTCCTCCTCCACCAGTTGCAGCTTGCGGCGCTTGCCGCGCGCAAGGTGGTCGGCAGCCGTGTTCACGGCGATGCGGTACAGCCAGGTGAAGAACGCAGAGTCCTGCTGGAAGGTGTGCAGCTTGCGGAACACCTTGAGGAAGACCTCCTGCGCGAGGTCCTCGCACTCGACCGGGTCGCGCACGTAGCGCGCCAGCAGGCGGAAGATGCGGTCCTGGTACCGGCCCACCAGCGTGGCGAACGCGCCACTGCTGCCCTCGAGGACAGCGGCGATCAGCGTCGGGTCGTCGGCTTCGGCGATGGGCTTCAAGGCGAACACGGGCTGGCTTGGATGCGCCAGCGCGCCGAATCTTCCCACCTCGTCGGGGGCGGGCGGCTGGAAATGAGCCGGTGCCGGTGCCGATCCCGTCCGGAGCGCCTCAGTCGCGCCGGTCCAGCAGGTGCCCCATCTTGTCCCGCTTCGCTTCCAAGTACTTGGCGTTGTGGGGGTTGGGTTCGATCCGGATCGGCAGCTGCTCCACCACCTCGAGGCCGTAGCCCTGCAGGCCGGTGAGCTTCTTGGGGTTGTTGGTGAGCAGCCGGAGCTGGCGCACCCCGAGGTCGTGCAGGATCTGGGCGCCAGTGCCGAACTCGCGTTCGTCGGGGCGGAACCCGAGGTGGGTGTTGGCCTCCACCGTGTCGAGCCCCTTCTCCTGCAGCGCATAGGCCCGCAGCTTGTTGGCAAGGCCGATGCCGCGCCCTTCCTGGCTGATGTAGAGCAGCACGCCGCGGCCCTCCTTCTGGATCCGCTCCATCGCCTGGTGGAGCTGTGGGCCGCAGTCGCACCGCAGCGAGCCGAACACGTCGCCCGTGAGGCACTGCGAGTGGACCCGCACCATGACCGGCTGCTCGATGGGCGGGAACCTGCCGTGGTCCGCGGGCCGGTCGATGCCGACGGTCAGCGCAACGTGGACGCGTCCGTCGACGCGGCTCACGTAGGTGTGGCTGTCGAAGGGACCGAAGCTGGTCGGCATCACCGTGGAGACCACGCGGTCGATCAGGCGCTCTCGGCGACGGCGGTACTCCACGAGGTCGGCGATGGCCGCCATCTTGATCCCGTGCCTGGCCGAGAAGACCTCGAGGTCGGGCACGCGCGCCATCTCGCCGTCGTCCTTGATGATCTCGCAGATCACGCCTGCGGGACGCAGTCCGGCGAGACGGCAGAGGTCGACGATGCCCTCGGTCTGGCCGGTGCGCACCAGCACGCCGCCGTCGCGCGCGCGAAGCGGTGCCACGTGGCCGGGTCTGACGACGTCGGTGGGCTTTGCGTCGGGCTTCACCGCGGCGAGGATCGTGGTGGCGCGGTCGCGGGCCGAGATGCCCGTGGTGACGCCCTCGCGCGCCTCGATGGTGACGGTGAACGCGGTGCCGAACCGCGAGCCGTTCTCCTGCACCTGCATGGAGAGCCCCAGCTGGTCGCAGATGGCACCTTCCAGTGCCAGACAGACCCAGCCGCGCGCGTCGCGGATCATCTGGTTGACCAGCTCGGGCGTGGCGAACTCGGCCGCGAAGCAGAGGTCGCCCTCGTTCTCCCGGTTGGGATCGTCGACCAGGATGATGGGCCTGCCGGCGCGCAGTTCGTCGAGGATCTCGGGGATCGGGGAGAAGGTCATGGGCTGGTTGCCGGAGTCGGAGGGGCGAGGAGTGTAGCGATTCGCCGTTCCCTGCGCGAAGTTGCGACAGTGTCGGTGTGTGCGACAGGTCCTGCAGGGACACCGCCCTGACCCACGGGCCGAGCCGCCGGTGCCACGGGACGTTCGGGACAGGGCCCGCAGACCGTTCGATTGTGCTTCAGCGGCCTCGTCGGCGGAGCCGATCCCACCGGATGCAGCGGCGCATGCCGTTGGAGAAAGGCAACTTGTGAAGCGCACCCTCGTCGAGATCGGTTGCGGCATCGCCGCCGTCGCCGCCATGGTCGGTTTCCACAGCCAGATGGCCCGCCTGCAGATGAGCGTGCGGGAGATCGACGACCTGCGCAGCCGGCTGGAGCAGGCGGTTGCGACCACCACCAAGAAGGCGGAGATCGGCGAGTTGCTCCAGGTGCGCGAGCAGTTGCTGGGCGAGCTGGAGCTGCGGATGCAGGAGCTGGACAACCAGCTGCAGCACGCCAGCAAGGGCACCGAGCTCGCACGAACGCTGCAGCAGCAGCTGGAACGCGAACGCGCCGAGCTTGCCCAGCTTCGCTCCGAGTACCGCACGACGTCCGAGCGCACGCGTGCAATGGTCGACGCGTACATCGACGAGGTGCGCGCCAAGGAGCAGGATGCCACCAGGCGCATCCTCGCGACGCAGCAGGAGGTCGCGCAGATCGCAGATGCCGTGCTGCCGGACGCCCGCCAGCTGACCAATTCCATGCTGCTGCCCACCGTGCAGCTCAACGGCGTGGACACGGTCGGCTCCGGCACCATGGTGTTCTCGGGCCTCAACCCGAAGACCTCGAAGCACGAGTCGTGGGTGCTGACCGCGAACCACGTGGTGCGGAACATCCTGGCCGACACGCCCAAGGCGGAGACCGAGGGCTTCGACGTGACGGTGTACCTGCCGGAGGGCAAGGTGGTGGCCAAGGGCCACTACGTGACCGGCAACCCGCGCATCGACAGTGCCTTGGTCCGTCTCGATGGCGAGCGCACCTACCCGTACGTGGCACTGGTGCAGCCCGAGCACCGGAGCGACTCGGTCCGCGTGTGGGACCCCGTGTGTGCCGTGGGCTGCCCGCTCGGCAACGACCCCGTGCCCTCGCACGGACAAGTGAGCTCGCTGTCGAACGAGCTGAACGGTTCCAACTACTGGATGATCACGGCCCCCACCTACTTCGGGAACAGCGGTGGCGGCGTGTACCACGCCAACTCGCGACGGCTGATCGGCGTGTTCTCCAAGATCTACACGCACGGCAAGGGCAACCCGGTGGTGATCCCCCACATGGGGCTCTGCACGCCCATCGACACGGTGCGCGACTGGCTGCGCGGCGAGGGCCTCGACCACCTGCTCGACGGCAGCACGACCGTGGCCGCGGACGCGACGGCAGCGCAGGTCAGCAAGGGCGACTGAGCAGGCGGACCGGCCTCAGGCGCGCAGCTGGCGCTCGAGCCGACGCAACTCGTCGTTGGCCGGGTCCAGCCGCAGGCCGTCTTGCACGGTGTGACGCGCCTCGTCCATGCGACCAAGGCGCATGAGGTAGATGGCACGGTCGGCATAGAGCACGATGTCGTCCGGCCGCTCCTCGATCGCCTGGTCGACCAGCTCCCAGGCGCGCTTGGGGTTGCCGCGCTCGTCGAACGCAACGGCCATCTCGCGCAGGATGTCGGGGTGGAACGGGGAGATCTCCAGCGCGGCCTCGAACAGGTCGACGGCCGCGTCCAGGTCGTTCATGCGACGACGTGCGATGGCCGCGAGGTAGAGGGCTGGCCAGAACTCGGGTTGCTTGTCCACCCAGCGGCGCAGCTGCGACAGGTGCCGGGCCGGGCTCAGGCCCTGCAGCACGCCTTCCGTCACCACGTTGAAGCGCCGTTCGAAGTCTGGCTCGGATGCCACGAGCAGCGCGCGCACGGCATCGTCGCGAAGGCCCTCCGTCACGCGCTCGTCCCGCAGTGCCTCCTCGAGCTCCACGGCGGCCTGCTGGGTGGCTCCCAGCTTCATCAGGCAGAGACCGAGGTCGACCCGGTCCTCGCCGTCGAGCACCCCGCACAGGTCCAGCAACTGTTCCTTCAGGCCGTCAGGCGGCTGCAGGTCGGCCAGGTGCTCGTTGAGGTACTCCAGCATGACACCGGCGCCGCGCTCGTGGTCCTCCCACTCGCTGCTGCGCACCGCGCGCTCGTGCAGGCGCCGCAAGCCGCGCATCACCATGTCCCATGCGTCGGGGTTCTTCGACTCGCTGAAGTACAGGCGAGCAAGGTGGGCGAAGAAGTCGGGGTGGCCGTCCAGGGACAGGCCCTTCAGCCAGTGGTCGCGGGCCTCGATCGTCTGGCCCTTCCTGGCCAGCAGGATGCCGAGGCTCTCCAGCCCGCGGGCCGGCGGCGGGTCCATGGTGGCTGCGTGCTCGAGCCACGACAGCGCCCGCTGGTCGTCGCCCAGCTCGCTGAGCTGGTCGGCAACCGCGACGCAGCCCTCGCCGTCGACGGGGTGCAACGAGTAGCAACGGTCGAGGAAACGCTGGCAGTCGGCCTTGTCGAGCCTGCGGTCCTCGAGCGCCATCGCGAGCGTCGAGTGCGCCACGCGCAGTGCGAGGCCGAAGCAGGGGTCGAGCGCGAGCGCGTCGGCAAACGGCTGCATCAACGCGTAGAGCTCGCCGCGCACCTCGATCTGCAGGTCGCCGCTGAGCAGCATCGCATTGTCGAGGCCGTGCAGGAACGCGAGGAATGCCTTGCCGTTGCCGGTGAGCAGCCCCTTCGGCGGCTCCATCCACTGCAGTTCGAGCAACCGCGCGAGCCTGCGCGCGATCTGCAGCAGGCCGGGGACTGGGTCTGCGACGGTCACGTTGCCGGCGGTCTGGCTGCGGAAACCGTCGGCGTCACCGGCGAAGAACACGTGGAACTCCACCTGCAGCTGGTCGCCCGACCGCTGCAGGGTGCCACCCACCACCGCGCGCGACCGGTCGCCCTGCGGCAGCATGTCGAAGGCCTCGTCCGAGGAGAGCGGCTCGTCGAGCCGCACCCAGTCGACGGGGCCCTCGTCCGGCGATGTCTGCACCTCGAGCATGCCCGTGGGGCCGTGCTGGCCCTGGTTGAGCAACTGGTGCACGAAGTCGGGGATCCTGCGCGCGAGCAGGCCCGCGTCGAGATCGCCGAACGACTCGGCTTCGATCGCGGCGAGCGGCAGGAACATCACGTCGGGCACGTGGTGCATCATCCGGGGGGCCAGCGCAGGTCGCGGCCGGCGAGCACGTGGACGTGGAGGTGGAAGACGGTCTGGCCCGCGCCCGCGCCGCTGTTGACCACGGTGCGGAAGTCGGCGTGGCCATGACTGCGCGCCAGGTGTGCCGCGACGGTGAGCAGGTGCCCGAGCACGGGAGCATCTGCTGCCGTCGCCTCACCCAGCCTGGCGAGCGGCTTGCGCGGCACCACCAGCGCGTGGAACGGCGCCTGTGGGGCAATGTCGCGGAAGGCGATGCAGTGCTCGTCCTCGTGCAGCAGCGCGGCCGGGATCTCCTTGCGCAGGATGCGCGCGAAGATGTTTTCGGGGTCGTAGCTCAACGGGGCGGTGTGCGGGAGAACACGAGGATGCCGCGGTCCTGGGCAACGGCGGCAAGGCGAGACGGGAGGATCATGGGCTCGAACCCCGCCGCTGCCAAGGAAGGAACATCGACATCGACGCCACCGCGTCCCTTCACCATGGCGAGATGGGTGCAGTGCGGGTCCGCGAGGGCGTTCTTAAGGTCGGTTGGGGTGAAGGGGCGGGGCGGCGGCGGCTTACGGCCCGCAAAAAAGGCCAGCCGCGGCATGTCCGTGACCACCCATGCGTCGGTCTGGAGCTGGTCTGCGAGGACGACGCCGAGTTCGCGCTCCACCGCACGGCCCGTGTTCCGCGGTGCGAGCACCCGCGCCTCGCTCGCCACGACTGCGGCGACCGCCGTCCAGGCGAGCATGCGCGTGCGGGGCGCCGCGAACCACCGGTCCAGGGTGAGCGCGGCAAACGGCAGCAACAGCATGCACTGGGGGTTGAGGAATCGGTGGTGTGCGAAGAGACCCGGTGCCACGAGGCACTGCACGAGCAGGGGGGCAAGCAACAGTGCCGGTGGACTGCGCAACGCATGGGGTCGCGAGAGCCACAACCCTGCGAGCACCAGCGGGAACGTGACGAAGCCCATGGCCTCGAACAAGGCGAGTGGCTGCTTCGCGAACTCGGCGAGCCAGTGCACCACGGGGAACGGTGAACCGCCGACGCCCTCGGCGTAGACGAAGGCGGCCTTGGGCGTGAGCACGAGACCCCTGCCCGCAAGCGCCAGCGCCACGGGCAGCAGTGCGCACAGTGGCAGTGCTGCGGCAGCGGACCACGCTGCGTGGTTCCTGCGACCGCGCAGGACGAGCCAGGTGGCACCGACGGGAACCAGTGCGAGCCCTTCCGGGCGCGCGAGCCACGCCAGCCCGGCAGCCAAACCGGCGACCACGGCGTGCCGCACGAGGGCGCGCGGCTCAAGCAGGGCCCACGCCCAGGTGGCGAGCAGCAGCAGGTACGGTCCCTCGCTCATGCACTCTGCAGGGTGCCTGCACCACCACGTGCCGACCGCGTACAAGGCTGCGGTCCACGCAGCAACCCGGGGCCCGTGGAGTGCGCGTGCCATCGCTGCCAGCGGCAGGATCGCGAGCGCAGCGCAGCCGGCCGCAACGACCTGGCCTGCCACCACCGCGTCGAGGCCGGGGAACAACGCAAGGAGCGGCGACACCAGCGCGGGGTAGAGCGGGTGGAACACCGTCGACAGGAATGCCGCCACGTCGCCGTGCGCGAGTTGTTGCGCCATCCAGAGGTAGGTGGCCCCGTCCCTGCCCGGAACCTCGGTCACATGGCAGGCCCACGCACGCAGCAGCACGGCCAGTGGCAGCAGGACCCAGAGGGCGTGGGGCACCGGTGCATCGAAACGAACCCACCCCTGCTCGGCAACCGCTGCAGTCGCTATCCTCCTTGCCCGCATGGAACGCCCCAAGGTCACCCCGCTCACGCTCGCGATCGCGGGCGGCTCGGGCAGCGGCAAGACGACGCTGGCCCGCGCAGTGGCGAGGATCCTGGGCGACCGGTGCGCGGTGCTGGACCACGACTCCTACTACCGCTGCCTCGGCCACCTGCCGCCGGACCAGCGGGCACTGGTGAACTTCGACCACCCTGACAGCCTGGAGAACGAGTTGCTGGTGAAGCAGTTGCTCCAGCTGCGCGAGGGGCAGCAGGTCGTGAAGCCGAAGTACGACTTCTCCACCCACACGCGCATGGCGCACGGCGACCTGGTGGCACCGCGCCCGGTGATCCTCGTCGAGGGCATCCTGGTGCTGGCCTTGCCCCAGCTGCAGCGGTCCTTCGACCTGCGCGTGTTCGTCGACGCCCCAAAGGACCTGCGCTTCCGCAGGCGCAGCCAGCGTGACGTGCGCGACCGTGGACGCACCGAGGAGAGTGTCAAGGCACAGTGGCAGGCAACCGTGCAGCCGATGCACGAACGCTTCGTCGAGCCGTCGCGCACCAGCTGCGACCTCGTGGTGTCCGGCACCGAGGACGTTGCCACGGCTGCGCGCAGGATTGCTGCGGCGCTGGACGCCTGCGGTCGCCACGGCAGTCGGGCCGAGGGTGCCGTGACCGACACCGTGGCCCAGGCCGAGCCCAGGAGCTGAGCCGACCAGCCGCCGGCCGCGTCACTGGACGCGGACGGTGGCGGGCATCAGCGCCCACACCTTGGGGCGCGCCTGCGGTGCCAGCGCGTCGCGCAACAGCACGACGATGCCGTCGAGGCGGAGCATCCGGGCTGCGATGGTGGTGAGTCCCGGCTGCAGGGCCGACTGCACCGAGGCGTCGCCGCCGAAGGAGTCGAACAGCGAGTCGGCGAAACTGCGTGCCTTGGGCAGGTGGTTGACCTCGACCTTGTCGTCGACGCCAGCCTGCGTGCGCACCATGGCGAGGGCCTCGTCGAGACCACCGAGCGAGTCCACCAGGCCGCGCTCCAGTGCCTGCTTGCCCGACCAGACGCGACCGCCGGCGACGGCATTGAGGGCCTCGACGCTCATCTTGCGCGAGGCAGCCGCCTTCTCGACGAACATGGCGTAGATCGAGTCGGTCATCTGCTGCATGCGCAGCTTGAGCGTCTCGGGCATCGGACGGTCCAGCGCCTCCATGGTCGGTCCCTCGTCGAGGGCCACGACCTCGTTCTTGATGCCGAGGCGGCGCATGAGCGGCCCGGCCTTGAGGATCATGCCGAACACGCCGATCGAGCCCGTGATGGTCGCCGACTCGGCGAGGATCGGGCGGTCGATCATGGTGATCCAGTAACCGCCGGAGGCGGCGAGCTCACCCATCGAGAACACCAACGGCTTCTTCGCCGCGAGCCGCTCCAGGGCGAGACGGATGTTCTCGCTGGCCGTCGCGCTGCCGCCGGGCGAGTTGATGCGCACGACGACACCCTTGACCTCGTTGTTCTCGGCCAGCTTGTCGAGCATCTCGACCGTCGGGCCGGAGACGATGGCGCCTGGGGACGCCTTGCCGCCGTCCTCGATCGCTCCGGACAGGTGCACGACGACGAGCTGCGGGCTCTCGATCTCCTCGTCCTTGCCGCCCTTGCCGCGCATCATCTCGGTGAAGATGGTCATCAGGTCGCGGTTCTTGGACCGCGCCTTCTTGCCTGCCTCCACCAGCTCGACCGCGGGCTGGCCGAGCTCGGTGGCCATGGCGCGCTGTGCGCCTGCATAGGGGACGATGCGGTCGACGAGACCGAGCTCGAGGGCCTCCTTGGCCGTGAAGATGCGGAGCCCCTGCAGGCGGCGCACCTCGGCCCCGTCCTTCTTGCGGCCGTCGGCGATGCGCCGGACGAAGTCCTCGTTGATCGAGGCAAGCATGGTCTCGTAGTGCTTGCGCAGGTGCGACGACATCTCGCTGAGCATGTAGGGCTCGACGGCGCCCTTGAAGTCGCCCACGCGGATGACCTCGGCCTGGATGCCGAGCAGGTCCATCGCGTCGCGGAAGTGCATCGTGTTGAGGGCCGGTGAGCGGAGGTCGACGCCGCCCATGTCCGCCAGCAGGATGCGGTCGCACTGCACGGCGAGCTGGTACTCCACGGGACCTGCGTTCTCGACGTAGGCGACCAGCTTCTTGCCGTCCTTGCGGATGGCAGCGAGGGTGCGCTCGACCTCGCGCAGCTGGGCGGGGTTCATGAGCGGGCTGCCGGTCAGGTCGAGCAGCATGGGGGCCTCGGCCGTGTGCTTGCGTGCCGTCTCGGTCAGCAGCTCGAGGAACTCGTAGAACGGCTTGGGCTGGACGGAGCCGCCGCCCATGAGCGCGGAGGTCAGGTCGAAACCGGCCTCGGCCAGGTCCTGGTACAGGCCAGCAGGGCGCAGCGTGGTCACCTTGGGCAGGGACGGCTCGGCAGGTGCGTCAGCCTTCGCCTCCGGGGCGTCCTGGGCGGGGAGGAGGGGCAGCAGGGCCGAGAACAACAGGGCGGTTCGGATCATGTTCATGGGGAACGGCCGCGAGAGTAGCCGATCGGGACCGGACCCTGTCGAGGAGAACTGACGGTGGAGGGCCCTGCGGGGCACAATGGCGCCGTGCGGACGTACCGGGTGCTCAAGCAGGATGCCTTCGGCAGGGTGGAGCTGCTGGACCAAGGCGGCCGTCGCTGCATCCGTCGCGTGGCCTGCGGCTGCTGGGTCCCGGGCTCGCGCATCGTGGCCCGCATCCTCATGGCACGCGAGCGACGCGCCCTGCTGGCGTTGGCGGGAGTCGACCGAGTGCCCGTGCTGGTGCAGGACCCGGCATGGGCTGCCGCACCGTCCGCCGACGGCACCGTGCCGGTGCCGCAGGACGTGCTGGTCCGCAGCTGCCTCGACGGCGAGGCACTGCACCTGTGCACCCGCCTGCCGCTCGACTTCTTCGACGAGCTGGAGCGCCTTGTGCACCAGCTGCATGCACGCGGCGTGGCCCACAACGACCTGCACAAGGAACAGAACGTGCTCGTGGGCGCGGACGGCCTGCCACAGCTCATCGACTTCCAACTCGCCTCGGTCCACGTGCCCGGCAGCCGAACACTCGCGAGCCGCATGCGCGACGACCTGCGCCACCTCGCCAAGCACCGCCGACGCTACCTCCGGCACACGCGGGTCGTCGACGTGTCACCACCTGCCGAGCTGCTGGCCAACCCGCCTGGACCGCCCCGGCGACGTGGTGCGGCGCTGGTGTGGCGCCGCCTGGTGAAGCCCGTCTACAACCTGGTGACACGGCACCTGCTGGGCACCCGCGACGGCGAGGCGAGGCGCGACACGCGCGGCGACTGGCCGCAATGGGTCCCGCCAGCGCGCCCGCGCAGCTGAGGCTCAGCCCTGTGCCAGCTGTTTGGCGACGGCAAGACACTGCTCCTTGACGGCACGCAGGTCGATCTTGCCGGTGCCCAGGACGGGCAGCGACGGAACGATGACGAACTGGTCTGCACGCGGCACGAACAGCGCCGGCAGGCCGCGCGACGACATCCTGGCGAGTACATCCATCAAAGCGGCCTCGTCGAGCGTGGTGAGGACCATGAGGCGCTCGCCCTTGCGCGAGTCGGGGATGCCGCACACGGCAAAGGCACGCTCGGTGAGGCCACTGCACGCCTGCAGGTGCTCCTCGACGGTGCCGTGGGGCACCATCTCGCCGCCGATCTTGGAGAAGCGCGACAGACGGTCGGTGAGGTACAGGAAGCCGTCCTCGTCCAGCCTGCCGATGTCGCCCGTGACGTAGCTGCCCTCGTGCATCGCAGCAGCGGTGAGGTCCTCGCGGCCGAGGTAGCCGGCCATCACGTTTGCGCCGCGCACCAGCACGAGACCTGCCTCGCCCACCGGTCTCGGCGCGCGCGTCTCCGGGTCCACGACCGTGACCACCACGCCTGGCAGCGGCCTGCCAACGGAGCCGCGACGCGAGCCCGGCTGGTAGAAGCCGGTCGCCCGATAACCCTGGGCGCTCGCTGCGACGACGGGCGACGTCTCGGTTGCGCCGTAGCCCTGCACCGGCCGGATGCCGAACCGGTCGGCAAACGCGTCCGCCAGCTCCTCGGTCAGCTTCTCGGCACCCGTGAGCACGATGCGGAGCGAGCCGAACTGGCCCGGCTCGCAGCGACGCAGGTAGAGCTGCAGGAACGTCGGCGTCGCAAGCAGCACGGTGGCACTGCGCTTGGCCACGATCTCCCCCACTGCGGCCGCGTCGAGCGGGTTGGGGTGGAACACGATGCTGGCACCCTGCTGCACCGTGTACCAGAGCGCCATGTTGCCGAAGGAGTGGAACAACGGCAGCACGCCCACGAGCCGGTCGCGGTGGTCGAGCGGGATCAGCTGCGCGACACCGTCGCAGTTCGACTGGACGTTCGCGTGCGTGAGCATCACACCCTTGGGCTCACCGGTGCTGCCGCTGCTGAACAGCACGGTCGCCACGTCGGTGCGCTCGACGCGGGTGCGGGCGCCACACGCGCGCTCCAGCACCCTGCGGGGCCATGCAATCGCACGGACTGCGCATGCAAGACGCTCGGGCCGCGTGATGCCCGCAAGCACGTCCTCCAGCATGAGGACGCCGACCCCGGCAGGGATCGTCACCTTGACCTTCTCGAGGAAGGCGCGCGAGGTCACCACGGTTCGCAACTCCGCCTGACGCACCGCCGAGTCGAAGGCGGCCTGGCCGACCGTGTAGTTGAGCGACACCGCCGTGCGGCCCGAGAGGCTGGTGGCGATGGCTGCGAGCGCACCGCCGATGGAGGGAGGCAGCAACAGGCCCACGCAACGCTGTTCGCCCCACGCGTGGCGGAGCCGCCTCGCCAGCACCACTGCGGTCGCGAGCGTCGTGAACCTGGAAAGCTGCTTGCCCTGGCTGTCGAGCAGGCAGGGGCGCCACGGGGCGCGGCGGACCGAGCGCACGAACTTGGCGTGCAGCGGCTGCAACTCCTCGGCGCGGAACCGCCAGGCGGCCTCTGCAAGCTGTTCGACGGCGAGACGGACCTGGGCCGGCAGCGTGTCGGAAGGCTGCTGCGGCCCGAACGAGACCGTGACCGGGCACGGGATGCGGGTGGGCACCAGTTGCACGCGCCCACGCAACGAGCTGCCGAGGGACCCGTAGACGCGGTCGAGGTGGCACGGCACCACCGGCGCCGTGCGGCCCGCGAGGATGCGCTGCATGCCGCGCTTGAAGGTGAGGGTGCTGCCCATGCGGCTGATCTCGCCCTCGGCGAACAGGCACACGAGCTCGCCGTTGTCGAGTGCCTGCCCCGCGTCGCGCAGTGCCTTGAGCAGCATGCGCGGCCCACCACTGCCACTGATGGGGATCGCACCCAGCGAGCGGAGGAATGGCTTGAGCCACGGTCGCTCGTACCAGTACTGCTCGACCACGAAGCGGATCGGCCGGTCGATGGCCGCCAGCAGGAAGAACGCGTCGAGGAACGAGACGTGGTTCGGCACCAGCAGCGCGCCGCCCGTCTGCGGCACGTTGGTCTGGCCGACGATGCGCACGCGGTAGAGCGTGTTGGTGAGCAGGACGATCGAGAGCCGCAGCAGCGCCTCGGGCAGCAACCACACGGCCCATGCAGTGGCGAGCATCGTGAGCACTGCGGCCACCACGAGGATGCCGGTGCTGTCGAGACCGAACTCCGACAGGCCGAGGCAGCCGAGGTTGCCGGCGAGGATGCCGCCGAAGGTGAGGCAGTTGACCAGTGCGATGATCGCACCGCGGCGCGAGGCCGGTGAGCGCCACTGCACGATCGAGTTGAGGGGCACCACGACGAACCCGCTGGACACGCCGAGGAAGGCCATCCAGACGAACGTGCCCACGGCGCCGGGGGCGAACAGGCCCATCATCGCGGTGCCCAGGCCGAGCCCGACGGCGCCGAGGGGGATCAGGCCCATCTCGACGACGCCCCGCGAGAGCCTGCCTGCGAGGACGGCACCGGCGCCCACGCCCACGGCAAAGGTCGCATAGGGGAGGCCCGCCATCGTGTCGGAGAAGCCGAGCACCTGCTTGCCGTAGACCAGCACGTCCTGGCCCAGCAGGCTCGCGAGACCCCAGAAGGCGACCGTCCCGAGCGTGGCGAGCCACAGCACACGGTCCCCGCGCAACGCGTACCAAGAGGCTCCGAGCACGGTGCCGAACGGTTCCCCTGCTGCTGCTGCAGGCGGGGTGCGCGGGACCTGCAGGGCGCCGAGGAACCCGGCCACCGCGAACGCGGTGAGCAGCGCCCCCACCACCCATGCACGGCCCCCGGTCACGTCGAGCAGCAGGCCGCCCGCGCCGGTGCCGAGGATGATGGCCACGAAGCTCGCGGCCTCCAGCGTCCCGTTGGCCGCGGCCAGCCGGTCGTGCGGCAGCAGCTCCGGCAGGATGCCGTACTTGCCCGGGGCGAAGAGCGCGCTCTGCAGTCCCATCCCCGCGAGCACGGCGAGCGGCGCCCAGCCCACGGGTGCCGACGCGAGCGCCCAGGTGCCGGCTGCCATCAGGACGACCTCGAGCGCCTTGGTCCAGACGATGATGCCGCGCTTGGAGAATCGGTCACCGATCGCCATCGCAGGCAGCGAGCCCAGCATCAGCGGCAGGGTGAACACCACGAAGGCAAGCGTCGTCTCGTACTGCGCGGCGGCCTCGCCACCCGCTGCCACGGCCGCGACCGCGAGCAGCAACACCACCATCTTGAACGCGTTGTCGTTGAACGCGCCGAGGAACTGCGCGACCAACAGGCCTTTGATCGGAGACTTGGGTTTCGGCTGCTGGTGCATGGGGCGGACTCGGGACCGGGAAGCGGAGGCGCGACGCTTCCTACCCGATCACCCTGCCGCGATCACCAGCCGCCACGGAGTTCGGCAGCGTTGGTGACCGAGGCCCCGCGCGTGACGAACGGGTCGATCACGAAAGCCTGTGCGAACACCGACCGCCCGACGAACTGGGCCCCCGGGAAGGTGTAGGCGAACTGCGCGCCGCCGTTGGTGCCGCTGAGGATCACGCTGCTGACTGGCTCGACGAGCCCGCTGCACCCTGCGAAGCCGAGGAACCCGAGGTCCACCGGCGCCGGCAGGCCGAACGAGGTCGCGTTGCTGACTCCCAGCGCGAGGATCACGGGCGTGCCGGACGGCAGCGAGTAGAAGCTGAGCAGTGCCGTTGCGCCCGGCTGTGTGCTCGTGGCGCCTGCAAGCATGAGGGGCGTGCCGTTGCTGCCGATGCAGCCGGTCCCGAAGGTGCGCACGAGGCCGCCGTCGGGCTGGATGCGTGCGCTGAACAGCAGGCCGCCCTGGCCGCCGGTGTTGCGCAGGTACACGTACAGCCAGTTCTGGCCCTGCAGCAGCATCGGGCCGATGTCGCGTTGGATGGTCTCGACGAAGTAGTACCCGCCCACGTTGTTGGTGCCTGCCACCGGCATCTCGTTGACGTAGACGCCGGCGACGGTGGCCTCGCCGAGGAAGTCGTCAGCAGAGAACTGCATCGTCAGCACGGCCGAGGCAAGCGGCGCACCGATGGTGAACGGGATCGCGTAGAGCGCAGAGCTGCTGCCACCCGTCGTGTCGACCCAGAGGGCCGTGGGGTCCTGCGGCACGAAGGCCGGCCACCCGCCTGCGATCGTGCTGCGCACGGTGGCCTGCGGCCCGGTGCGTGCAGAAGCAAAGTCGTTGGTGGTGAACTGCGCTCCGAAGCCCGAGGTCGACGGACCGGGCAGGTAGGTCAGCAGCGGGTCGGTCTGGCCGGGAGCGGCATTGCCGCTCTTGAGCAGGATCGCGGGAGCCTGGGCGGTTGCAGGCAGCGCCAACAGGGCGAACGAGAACGCGAGGGCGAGGGCGCGCATCGGGGCAGGGTCGCGCACGCCCGGAAAGCTGTCAATCGGCGCCCACTGCGCCGGACGCGCGTGCATCCGCCCCGGGGGAAACCCTGGGACCCACCGGGCCGAACGAGAGGCCCCCGAGCTGCAGCGTTCCGTGTCGCACCTGTGCGATCCAACGGTCTGCAGCACTGTCCAGGTCTGCAGGGGGGTCGAGCGAGACGGTACCCGTCTCGTGCACCGACTCACGGTCCTCGATGCGCGGGGGCCGGCTGGCCACGAGCACCGAACCGCTCACGCTGCTGCCGCGCGGGCGACCGAAGCCGTCGGTGAGGTAACCGCCGAGCGTCGGGTACCTGGTGCGCCATGGCTCATTGGCCACCGGCACCGCAGCGAGTCGCTGGTGCAGTGTGGAGCGCGACGGGTCGGCGAGGTGCGGCGACATCCATCCGACGCCACGTGCATCGAACGACACCGAGAGGCCGCAACCGACGAAGGCGTTCTCGTGCACCCGCACGTCGCGGCCGCCACCTGCGAGCACGCCCCAGTTGCAGCGCACGAAGAGGTTGCGCTCGACGGCGATGCCGCTCGCCATGTCGTCGAGGTAGACGCCGTTCTGGAACCTGCTGTCGCTGCCGCGGATCGAGTGGAACAGGTTGTTGCGCACGACGTTGCCGTGCAGCGTCCAGTCCCTGCCGAGGTACAGGGCGCCTGCGTCGCCCGTCTCCAGCACCACGTGGTGGAACTCGTTGCCCTCAACCACGTGCTCGTTGCCGTGCATCATGAGTGCGAAGTGCGGCAGCTCGCCCACGTCGTTGTGGCGCACGACGTTCCCCACGCCGGCGACACGGATGGCGGGCTGGTAGGTGCGCAACACGCGCGCGCAGCGGCGGAACACGCAGTCCTCGACAACCATGCGACCGGCAACGAGTTCGACGCGGTTGCCACCCGCGAGCTCCACGCCGGTGCCACCCAGGTCCTCGAAGACGCACGCGCGCACGCTGCAGTCGGATCCCTCGAGGCCCACCGCAGGGCTGCCGAGCAAGCGGAACGTGCAGTGCGCGACGACCACGCGGTGCGCGTCACGTCCTGCAAGCGCGCCTGCGCGGCTGCAGGCGAACTCGATGCCCTCGACGCACACGTCGGTGGCGCCGTCGAGCACCAGCATGGGAGCGGCCAGCAACGAGAGCGAGCAGGGCGCCGTGGCGGCACCGTCGGGCAGCAGTGCGAGCACCGTGCCCGCAGCGGGGTCGATCCAGTACTCACCGGGTGTGTCGAGTTCCTCGGGCAGGTTGGTGACGTAGAACCGCCCGCGCGCAGCAATGCCGTACCGGTGCGGCTGCGCGAGGCGCACCGTGGCAGTGGCCGGGTCGACGGAGGCGATGGGCAGCAGTTCGTCCGACCAGTCCCAGTTCCAGTAGCCGTGGGCCCATGCGTCGCTCGCACCAGCCCAGCGCGCAGCGCGCACCGGGTCGGCCACCGTGAAGGCGCCGCCGCGCGCGGGTTCCACCACACGGTCTGCGGCAGGGATGTCGGGCTCGGCCATGCGGGGTGCAGAGCCCGGGTCGACGAGGCTGGCGATGGACGCGAAACCCTCGTCGGGCCAGCGCGCAAGGGTCATGGCCCGGCCGCCCACGAACAGCTCGCTGCGGGTCGCGGGCGCAGGCACGCCGTGTCCCTGGTGCAGGGGGCCGCTGAGTCCACCCGTCCAGCCCGCGAGCAACTCGGTGGAGAGGGTGAGCTCGCGAACGCGGTCGCGCACGGCCGGGTCGAGCCGCTGGGCAACTGCGCCGGACACGGGCTGCCACTGCGGCTGCCTGAGCTCGATGCCGCCCACGAGGCGAGCGCCCGGCACCATGGCGCGCACGACGAGCGACGACGCCCTGCGTGGCACCACGACCGGTCGGCGCACCGCGTGGTCGCAAGGCGCGAGCAGGATCTCCGCCGGCACGTCGTGGCGCGCGACAAGCTGCACCGCCTGCTCGAGCGACGCGACGCACAGGTCGTGTTCGTCCTGCAGCGCGTTGCCCGGGTCCACCACGATGCGCAGGGGGTGGCCGGTGTCCACCGTGGCACACGCAGCAAGGGCCATGGCGGTGGCCCAGGTGCAGACCAGGGAACACGACGAGGCACGGGAACGGCGCATCGCCACAGGCTACTCGGGGAGCCGCACCGCGGTGCCCCGATCCCTGCGCCTGCGCTTGGTCGCGCTCACGCCGTTCGCTATCCTCCTCGCCCGCACGCGCCCGTAGCTCAGTTGGATAGAGCACCGCTTTCCTAAAGCGGGGGTCACAGGTTCAACTCCTGTCGGGCGTACCAAACCTCTCCTTGCCCAAGAGGTCACGTGGTCGGCGCCCGCCTGTTCCAAGCCCTTGCCTTCGGCCTGCTGCTCGGCTTCGCCGGCATGCTCACGGGCACCATCGTGGTGGCGTTGCTCGAGGCAGCGGACGTCGTCGCCTTCGACGGCGGCTTCGGCATGCTCTGGGCCGTCGCAGCCGCGGTGCTCGGCGCCGTTTGCGGGATGGTCTGGGGCCTCGTGCGGAAGCCCGACTGACCGTTTCTCAGGCCGGCTGCTGGGCGGTATGCGGGCCGCGGGTCTCGAAGAGCAACTCGCTCGGGCGCAGCCGGATGCGGCCGTCGTTCACCGGGCGAGGCACCTCGTGGAAGGTGTAGCTGGCCTCGGTGCAGTCCAGCGCGCGCTGGAAGCGCAGCTGCACCTGGCGCTCGAGTGCCTCGGCAAGCTGCCCGTTGGAGACGATCTGCTCCCCGGCGAGCACCGAACCGAGACGGCGGTTGCCCGACTGCTTGCGTGCGAGTTCCTCGACGTGGTCGGCCCATGCGAATCCCATTGCGGTGAGCAGCTCCCCGAGGCGCTCCTCGGTGCGAGGCGAGTCCGTGGTGGTGAACTCCACGTACCCGTCCACGAGTTCAAAGGTCATGGTCTCCTCGGGCATGAGCACGGTGAGGATGCCCGTCTTCTGCATGCGGCCGAGGAACTGGAACACCGAGGACAGCGGCATGCTGGCGGCGGTGCCCACCATCGCCGGGGCCTTGCCGTCGATGCGCTGGTCCCAGTGCTGGTCCGGGTTCCGCGCCGGCTTGGGTGCTGGCGCAGGTGCGGCGGGCTCGCTGGTCTCGACCGTTGCACCCGCGAGACCCGTCTCGGGGTGCTCGACGGGCACGATCGGCTCTGCCAGTCCGTCGAGATCCGCGGCCTCTGGGACGGACTCGGCCAGCTTGACCTTGCGCACCTTGGCGCGCGCCTCTTCAGCCACCGACAGGATCGGGGCCTTCACCAGCATCTCGCCGATGGCGTCCGCCAGCTCCCTCATGCCTCGCTCCATGATCTTGAGCGACCCGCGGCTTGCCTCGATGTCGATGTCGCGCACCGACATCTGCTCCAGGGTCTGCGCCAGCGAGGCAGACAACTGGATGAAGTCCGCGCAGTAGCCCTCGACCAGGGATGATGCGACCGATGCCGGGAAGGGATGCAGTGCCATGCATCCTGTTTCGGCCGTTTCGGAGCCGTCCTTGGGGGCCCGGCGAAACCACCATGGCAAGGGGAACTCGGGAGGTCGCTGCCAGGCCT
>JBEGVB010000022.1:0-4421 GCA_041178545.1 Planctomycetota bacterium | reverse complement strand
CGGCGCGACACGGGCGTCACCCCGAACACGTTCACGGTCGAGTGCTGGCGCAGCACCGACGGGGGAGCCAACTGGTCGGCGCGGACCACGGCCGCCAACGCGATCTCGAACGGCGCCCAGTGGTGGTACGACAACTGCATCTGGGTGGACCCCACCAACTCCAACAACATCCTGGTCGGTGCGGTAGTCATCTGGCGCAGCACGGACGGTGGTGCGACCTTCACGGCGATCTCGCGCGGCGGGATGAACAACTCCGACCCGCACTCCGACGTCCACTTCTTCGCCAACGCGCCGGGATACGGCACGACCAACACGACCCTGTACGTGGCCACGGACGGCAGCCTCTACCGCACCAACAACGTCCTGACGGCCACCTCCACCACGGGGTGGACCCGCCTCGACGCGGGCTTGCAGTGCATCCAGTACTACGGTGTCGATGGCCTGGCCTCGGGCGTGTACGTGGGCGGGACACAGGACAACGGGACGCACGCCATCCAGGCAGGCAACCTCAGTGCCACGCTGGTCGAGAGCAACGCGGACGGTACGTACGCGGCCATCGACGCCAACGACCCCTCGTACATCTACGGGGCGACGCAGTTCCTGGCCATGTTCCGATCCACGGACGGCGGTGCAACCGTCGCAGCCATCCGGACGGGGCTGGCCGACGTCGGACAAGGCAATGCGGCGTTCATCGCC
Organism: Planctomycetota bacterium; assembly: GCA_041178545.1. Lineage (GTDB taxonomy): Bacteria > Planctomycetota > UBA1135 > UBA1135 > UBA2386 > JBEATZ01. The sequence continues at coordinate 3,725 of JBEGVB010000022.1, read as the reverse complement.
CCATTCATCCTCGCCCCCTCCAACAGCAACGTGCTGTACGCCGGCGGCCGCGACGTGTGGCGCTGTGGGAATGCGAAAGCGGTCACGCCAACGTGGTCGAGCATCCGGCCTGCGCTCCCATTGACGGCAGTCCCGTTCGTGAGCGCGCTGGAGACCTCGCCCTTCAACTCAGCCACGCTTTGGGTTGGCTACGACAACGGCTACGTCGCGAGGACCATCGACGCGAATGCCGCCACTCCGACCTGGACCGCCATTGACACCAACTCCGCAGGCAGGAACCCCCTGCCGAACCGCTTCGTCACGGACATCGAGGTCGACCCGACCAATACCAATCGTGCGATCGTCACCTTCGGCGGGTTTTTCGCCAACAACGTGTGGTTGACGACGGACAACGGCACCACCTGGAGTGCGATCAACGGCACCGGCGCCACGGCGCTGCCCTCGGCGCCCGTCTATGCGGTGACCTTCCACCCTACGCTCCCGGGCAGGTACTACGTCGCGACCCAGATTGGCGTGTTCGCCACATCGAACGGCGGTGACGACTGGGCCACGTCCAATGACGGCCCCAACGACGTGGCTGCCTACGACATCAATTTCCTCAAGGGTTCCACGGACATCCTCCTCGGCACCCACGGGCGCGGCATGTGGACCTCGCCGATCCGTGAGCCTGCGGTCACCGATCTCGGGGCCGGTTGCGCTGGCAGCAACGGAACGCCGGTGCTGAGCGCAACGGGACCGCGCATCGGGTACAACTGCGAGATCAGTGCTCGCAACCTCTGGAACAACCAGCCGGCATGGCTTGTCCAGGGGGTGTCCGCCACCACCTGGTTCGGCAACGCACTGCCGTTCGAGCTGACCCCGCTCGGCGCCCCGGGCTGCTACCTGCGCGTGAGCGCGGACATCATCCGCGACGTCAGCGTCTCCGGCATCGGTACGTTCACCACAACCCTGCCGATCGCCGCGAACACCGCACTGCTCGGTAGGCAGATCCACCTACAGGTGTTCGCCAACGACCCGACGCGCAATGCGTGGGGCAAGGTGAACAGCAACGCGCTCACGCTGACGATCGGGCAGTGAGGCGGGGTGCGGGGTGGCGGGCCCGCGCACCCGCGCCCGCACCTCACTTGATCGTCTGCCCCATCGGGTCGGGGCCGAAACGCTTCAGGAGGTCGGGCACCTTCTTCTCCAGGCCCTCCGGTGGGAACTGCACCTCGACGTAGTGCTTGAGGTCCCACTCCAGCTCGCGCGTCTCGGCGAGCCGGATGGTCTGGGCCGCAACGATCTCGAACGCTTCCGGGTCGATCGGACCGCGCGCCGCCGTGGTGAGGATCTCGCCCATCCAGCGTACGTGCCAAACGGCATCGCGGGCGCGTTCGAGGCGCGAGCGGTGGCCAGCCAGTTCGAGCGCAGTGGTCGCACGCGTGCGGGGGAATGGAACCTCGTTGGGCTCGGTTCCGACGCCCGCGAAGAACGCTGCGCATTCCAGCTCGTACTGCAACTCGGGACCGGCAGGGAGTTCCTTGCGACGCTGTTCGGCCCAGCGGTCGAACTTGGCCTCGCGGTACTGCTCGAAGAGCGGCCGGACGAGCGTGTCGAAGGCGACGAGCGGTTCGGCCTGGTACTCGGCGAGACGCCGGTTGTAGTCGCCACGCCGCTTGCCTGCCTCGATGATGCGGTAGCGCATGGCTGCCCAGTCGGCGTTGGACTCGTGGGCCTTGCGGTTGCCCTCATCGATGCGCTTGCGGAGCAGGTCGACGCCGTACTGGGCCCGGTTCCTCGCCTCGGCAAAGGCCTCTGGGCTCATGGACTCCCGCTGCCGGTACAGCTCCTCCAGACGAATCTGGGTTGCCTCGTAGGAAGCGAGGAGATCCTCGCTCTCCTTCATGAGTTTCTCTGCCTCGGCATTGCTGCGGGCGGCGTTGGCCTTGACGGCCTCGCTCTCGGCGATGGCCGCAGCGCGCTCGGCTTCCAGCTCGGGCGACTGGCCTGGCAACAACGACGGCGCCGGGAACTGTTCTGCCACCGTCGGAGGTGCCGGCAGCTCCACCAGTTCGGCCGTGCCATCGGCGCCGCGGCGCACGAACAGGTGTGCCGGTGGCAGCCGGAGCCGCGCACGCAGCTCGACGACCTCACCCGCGCGGGGCAGGAGGCCGTGGGTCACGAGACCCTTGGGCACCACGTCGTCGCACTGCATGGCCACGAGCGTGGCGGCTGCCGTGGACTCAGTGGCGATGGGCGGCGCAAGTTCGGCCAGCAGCGGCATGGCGACGGAGAAGAAGGGGGAGAACCCGGGGTTGGCGCTGGCGTTGAGCGCGACGAGGTCCGCGAGGCTGAGCGGCTGGTCGGAGTCGGGCCAGGTGCCATCGAGGCGCAGCGCGCAGAGGTACAGCCATGCGGCCGTGGCGCGCAGGCCCTTGGCCTTGGCTGCCTCGGCCATGGTCCGCAGCGGACCGGCCTCGTTCTGGATGGCGTCGCGTACGTACCGTGACCCCGCGTCGCGCACATGGTCCTTGGCCCATGGCTGCCTGGCCTCGACCTGCTCGAGCCTTGCGGCGAGTTCGGGGTAGCGCTGCAGCCGGCCGAACGGGGAGACCTTGGAGCCTTGCAGTTCGGCGTCGAACGGGGCGAGCAGCGCGAGCGTGGCGTCGATCTCTTCCTGCTTCGGGTAGAAGAGCCATTTCGTCTGGAGGTTCTGGGCATCGGCCCACTCGATCCAGTCGGCGACTCCCTTGCGCCACCAGCCTGCGACCAGCGGTTGGTTCGCGCGCTCGTGCTTCTGCGCCTCCCGCCGGACTGCGTTCGCGAGGGCACTCCCCGCGAGCAGGCGATAGGGACCGGTGGCGGCAACCACGGGGTCCACGTAGTCGCCGTTCGCGAGCTTCCACAGGTTGTCCGTGACTGCCTCGTAGGCCTTCAGGCCGGACTGGTACCCGTCGGCCGTGGCGAGGGCATGGCATGCATAGGCCTTCGTGTCCCGGTTGCCCTCGGGCAACTTGTCTGCGTAGCGGCGGTCCCACAGCCAGAAGGCATCCTCCAGCGAACGGGGCGGGTTGTTGGCGGCAGCAGAGCAGGTGCGACGGAGTTCGGCAGCCTGCTGCAGCAGTTGCGCTTCCTCGGGCCAAGGGTCGAGGCCCGCTTGCCGTGCGAGCCGGTTGCCCGTGAAGAGGTCGTCCCTGAGGCGGAGGTACTGCGCGAGCGGACTGAGCTGGGGCCAGTCCTTGGCGCGGCGCTCTGCGAGTGCGGCGAGTTCTGCCTGCTTCTGCTCCTGTGCGGCTGTGACCACGGAACCAGCCGCTGCGGCTGACTCGGCGAGCCGCGTGGCCCATCGACCCGTGGGCTCGATCCGCGCGCCAGCCGCGAGTGCATCGCGGTGGATGCGCACCCATCCGTCGTCCTTCTTGGTGATCGCACGGTCGAGGTCGGCAAACAGCACCTCGGTGCAGTAGACGTCGAGCCGCGTCACGGCCGCGGGCGTCTTGAGCCGCTGCAGCGCGGCCTCGTCCGTGGCACGAACCACGCCGAAGAACCGGTCCGTGGCCGCGAGGTCCATCGCGTCGAGCTCGGTCGCGATGTAGAGGCCTGGCCGGTTGGTGGCGCGCAGCAGCAGCGACTTGACGAAGTTGGCACGCAGCAGCGCCACCGGGGCGCCGAGTTGGATGCCTGCCTCACCGAGCCACGCAGCGGGCGCACCGAACGAGCAGAACCACGACACGCACTCCACGGTG
>JBEGVB010000021.1:0-10677 GCA_041178545.1 Planctomycetota bacterium | reverse complement strand
GAGAGGGAGACCCACTTGCCGAAGCGGAAGATCGCGGCTGCGTGCTCGCGGTCCCAGCACAGCCGGTTGCCGCCCCCCAGCAGTGCCCAGCTGGACAACAGCCGGACTACCGCGATCGTCGGCGCACCCACGGCGAGCGCCATCGGCGACTGCAGGACAGGTGCGAGCGCGACCATGGCCAAGCCCCCGACCAGCTGACTGCCGAGCTCGACCCATGCAACGGCCCCGAGACGCAGGTTGCGGCCTGCGAGGAGCAGGGACGTGGGGACGAACGCACTGGCAAGGACGCCGAGCAGCGACACCTGCAGGCACGCCTCGAGTCCCGGCATGCCTGGGTAGGCCCCCGCGAACACCGGTGCCAGTGCCCAGCCGATCGCGAAGAGCACCAGGCCACGGACGACCTGGATGGTCCAGATCGTGTCGAGGTACTGGCGCTTCTCGCCGTCGGGGCTGTGGACGAGGTTGACCCAGATGCCGAGGTCGCTCAGCAGTTGCAGCCCCTGCACCATCGAGTTGGCGACGGCAATCACCCCGAAGTCCGACCTCGCGTCCAGCAGCAGCCGTGCGAGCGCGAGGTTGGTGACGAAGCGGAGCAGTTGGCTGCCGCCGAAGGTCACGAACGTCCACTTGCCGCCGGAGATCGCCCGCGAGGCAGTGGTGCTCGTTTGGTGCGTGTCGCCTCCTGTCGGGTCGCTCATGCTCGCTCAACGGTCCCCCGAGGGGAGGCGGAAGGATATCCGGGGACCATGCGCCTCATGCCCGGGCCGGTCGGCTCGTTGCCATGGGACGCGAGCCCGCGCGGGCATCCCGCGCTGCCGCGCGCACCGTCCGGAGCAGCCCCAGGTTCTCGCCCCAGGCCGCACGTTTGGCTGCAAGGCTGCGGCGCGGGTTGAGCCACGTGCGCAGCACGACGCCTCCCTGCTCCAGCAGCAGGGAGACCTGCACCAGCAGGCCACCAGTGGCTCCGTGGCGCTTGGCGAACCAGGCGGCCCGGTTCTCCCACCAGAGCAGCGACCGGCTGGGGTTGCTTGCCGTCGAACCACCCAGGTGATGCATGACGCGCGCCGCGGCGAGGAAGCGGATCCTCCTGCCGCGCGCCCCCAGCTCGAAACAGAGGTCGACGTCGTTGTAGTAGAGGCTCAGTCGCTCGTCGAACCCGCCGAGCCCGAGGAACTCGGACCGCCTGAGGACCATGCAGGCGCCCATCGGCTGCTCGACGTCGAGGTCGTGGGCATGGTCGAAGTCCTGCATCGTGTAGCGCGACAGGACGCGCGTGCCGGGCCAGTGCCTGGACAGCACACCGATGCCGAACAGCGCCTCGGCCCGGGTGGGCAACCGCCGGCAGAACCGCTGGATGCTGCCGTCCGGGCTGCGCAGCTGGGGAGCCGCCATCGCGTACGCGGGCTCCTGCTCCAGGAACTCGACGAGTTGCTGCAGGGCGCCCGGCGCCACCTCGGTGTCGGAGTTGAGGAGGCAGAGCCAGTCGCCGTGCGCCGCGAGGGCGCCCTGGTTGCAGGCTGCGGCAAAGAGCCGGTTCTCGCGGTTGACCACCAGCCTGGTGGCAGGGAACCGGGCGCGGACCGCCTCGACGCTGCCGTCGGAGCTGGCATTGTCGACCACCACCACCTCGCGCCCACCCACGAATCCGTCGCGTTCCAGCGCAGCCAGGCAGGCCAAGGTGAGTTCCCTGGTGTTCCACGACAGGACGACCACCGAGAGCCTGGGGGCCCCAACACTGCCTGACGGAGACGAGTCGACCATGGGATCGCGGGCACCGTCCGCACCCGCGCAGGACGCCCCTGCGGCAAGGATCCCATGGGCACGTTGACGCATGCACGACTTTCGGGACAATCCTTCCCCCCTGAAAGCCAGCCGGAACCGTGTCCACGGACGGCGCCAGCACCCATGCCCAAGAACATCCGCAACGTTGCCATCATCGCCCAAGTCGACCACGGCAAGACCACGCTCGTCGACGGACTGCTCCGCCAGACCGGCACGTTCCGCGACAACCAGGCGGTCGGCGACTGCGTGATGGACAGCAACGAACTCGAGAAGGAGCGCGGCATCACGATCCTCGCCAAGAACACGGTCGTGAACTACCAGGGCGTGCGCATCAACATCATCGACACGCCAGGCCACGCCGACTTCGGCGGCGAGGTGGAGCGCGTGCTGTCGATGGCAGACGGCGTGCTGCTGCTCGTGGACGCGGCCGAGGGCCCGATGCCGCAGACGCGCTTCGTGCTGCAGAAGGCCTTCTCCCACCACCTCAAGCCGATCGTGGTGGTCAACAAGATCGACAAGCCGGACGCCCGCCCGCAGGAGGTGGTGAACGAGGTGTTCGACCTGTTCATCGACCTCGATGCCGACGAGGCCGCGCTGGAGTTCCCCGTGTTCTACGGCTCCGGCCGCCAGGGCTGGATGACCTCCGACCTCGAGGCCGCGCGCCAGGGCGGCGAGGGCAAGAACCTCAAGTCGCTGTTCGACGCGATCATCGGCCACATCCCCGACCCCACCGACGACGAGAACGCGCCCCTGCAGTTCCGCGTCACCAGCCTCGACTGGTCCGACTACGTGGGCCGCATCGCCATCGGGCGCGTGCACCGGGGCCGCATGAAGGCGGGCACGCGCGTGATGCACGTCGACCGCAACGGCGTGCAGAAGGAACAGCAGGTGCGCGGCGTGTACCGCTTCGTCGGCCTCTCGCGCGAGGAGACGAAGGAGGTCGAGGCCGGCGACCTCTGCGCCATCCACGGCATCGAGAACATCGAGATCGGCGACTCGGTCACCGCCCTCGACGTGGTCGAGCCCATGCCCGTGATCCCCATCGACGAGCCGACGATGACGATCACGATGCGAGTCAACGACTCGCCGTTCGCGGGCCGCGACGGCGGCAAGTTCATGACCTCGCGCCACATCCGCGACCGTCTCGACCGCGAGCTGCGCGTCAACGTCGCGCTGCGCGTCGAGCAGGGCGAGTCGGCGGAGAGCTTCAAGCTCTCCGGCCGCGGCGTCATGCACCTCGGCTTCCTGCTCGAGACCATGCGCCGTGAGGGCTACGAGTTCTCGGTCGCCAAGCCGCACGTGCTCCTCAAGGAGGAGAACGGCGAGAAGCTGGAGCCCATCGAGTACCTGACGGTCGACGCCCCGGCCGAATGCAGCGGCAAGGTGATCGAGATCCTCGGCACCCGCCGGGCCGAGCTCCTGAAGATGGACCGCAAGGGCACCTTCACGCGCCTCGAGTTCACCGTGCCCGCGCGCGGCCTGATCGGCGTCCGCAGCCGCCTGCTCAACGCCACCGGTGGCCAGGCGACGATGCATCACGTGTTCCACGGCTACGGCCCGTGGCGCGGCGAGATTGCCGACCGCATCCAGGGCGTGCTGATCTCCATGGCCCAGGGCCAGGCCACCTTCTATGCGCTGGACGGCCTCCGCGATCGCGGCACCTTCTTCGTGCCCGAGGGCACCGAGGTGTACGAGGGCATGGTGGTCGGCGAGCACTGCAAGGAGAACGACCTGGTCGTGAACCTCGCACGCGAGAAGAAGGCCACCAACGTGCGCAGCTCCACCAAGGAGACCTTCGTCAAGATGCCGCCGCCCCGCGTGTTCGGCGTCGAGGAGGCGCTGGAGTACGTGGGCGAGGACGAGCTGGTCGAGGTGACGCCGAAGAGCGTGCGGTTGCGCAAGCTGTTCCTGCGCGAGGCCGAGCGCAAGCGCGGCGAGCGCATCCGCCAGACGGTCTGACCGTCTGGCTGTCCCGGAGCTGGGCAGCCGCCCGGCCCCCCGGCGCGTCACTTCCCGGCCACAGGGTTCCGTGCGACGGGCGGAGCCACTAAGGTTTGCCCCCCCACCGCAGACCATGCCCTCCCGCCCCGATCGGATCCGAGACGCGCGCCGCCGCCAACTCGAGGAGCTGGCAGGCAGACTGCGCCATGGCTTCAAGGACATCGGCTTGCTGGACCGGGCGCTCTGCCATGCCTCGACCGGCAACGAGGGCAAGCTCAACTACGAGCGGCTGGAGTTCCTCGGCGACGCCTTCCTCAACTTCGCGGTGGCCGAGGCCCTGTTCCAGCAGACGCCGGAGATCCCGGAGGGCCAGCTCACCGAGACGCGCGCCACGCTCGTGAGCCGCAAACCGCTGGCTGCCGTTGCCCGCCAGCTCGAACTGGCCTCCCACCTCGAGACCGGCAAGGGCCTGCGCGACATGGAGCGAGCCTCCGAACGCATCCTCGCAGACCTCGTGGAGGCGGTGCTGGGTGCCATCCTCCTCGACGGCGGCGTGCGCGCCGCACGCAGCTTCGTGAAGCGGTTCATCCTGACCAAGCTCCCCGAGGGCCAGGTGGCGGCCGAGCCGGTCATCGACGCGAAGACCCGGCTCCTCCACCACTGCCAACGCCAGAAGATCGGCCAGCCACGGTACGACTTGCTGGAGACGATCGGCCTGCAGCACGACCAGGAGTTCCGCGTCGTGGTGCGGCTCACCACCGGCGCCAGTGCCGAGGGCAGGGCACGCACCAAGCGCGCTGCCGAGAAGATCGCCGCGGAAGCCCTGCTGGCCCAGGTGGCAGCGGGACCGAGGGCATGAGCGACCCGGTCCAGCTGCTCCTCGCCGGGTTCGAGAAGTTGCCGGTCACCGCACGCGTGCTCGAGCACCTCGAGGACGGCATGCAACGCCGCGCGGGCGGGCTGTGGGGTGCCAGTGCAGCACTGTTGCTCGCCGTGCTGGCGGCGCGCTGGCGCGGCAGCGTGCTGGTGGTGACGGCCGACGAGGTGGAGAGCCTGCAGCTGCACCACGACCTGCTGGCGCTGGGCACGAAGTCGCTCGTGCTGCCGCGGCAGGAGAAGGACGCGGACGGCTTGCCCGACCCGGTCACGAGCGGCGAGCGGGCGCGCGCGCTCGCGGCCCTCGCGGACCAGAAGCTGCCGCTCGTGGCCTCGGTCGAGGCATTGCTGCAGCCGGCGCCAACTCCCTCGGGCCTGCGCCGCGGACGCATCGAGCTGCGCACCGGGCAGGCGGGCCTGCGCACCCAGTTGCTGGCACAGGTGCAGGCAGCCGGCCTGCGCAGCGTTCCCCTCGTGCTGGTGCCTGGCGAGTTCAGCGCACGCGGTGACGTGGTCGACGTTTGGCCCGTCGCAGAGGCCTGCGCGACCCGGCTGGAGTTCCTCGACGAGACGCTGGAGTCGATCCGCACCTTCGACCCGGCGAGCCAGCGCACCGTGAGCGTGCTGCAGCAGGTTGACTTGGGCCTGGGCAGCGCGCGCGAACAGGAACTCGGCCCGGTGCGCAAGCACCTCGCCGGCAGGTTGCTGGTGTGCCGCCACGAGCCGCTGCGGATCGAGGAACGGACCGCGTTCCTCTCCGCATTCGACTCGACGCTGCAGGACGAGCTGGCCGCCCTCGCCGAGCACCTGCGGCCCCGCCCACAGCTGGACGTCTCGTCGCTGCCCTCCCAGGACCTGGACTACAAGATCCTCTCTGCCGGCAGCGCAGCTGGCAGCGGCGAAGCCGACCCTGCCGGCAGGCTGCGCGCCATCCGCGGCGCACGCGGTCGCGTGCTGTTGATGTGCCGCAGCGACGAGGAACGCGAGCGGCTGGCCGAGGTGCTGGCCCACAAGCAGCTCGACCTGGCCGCCGAGCAGGTGGCACTGCGCACCGGTGCCATCTCGCGCGGGTTCCGCATCCCCGAGCTGCACACCACGGTGGTGTCCAACGTCGAGTTCGCCGGGGTGCAGCAGTCGGCACAGGTCCGGTCGCGACCGGTCGTGCCCAGCCGCGCCATCCAGAGCTTCTTCGAACTCGGGCCGGGCGACCTGGTGGTGCACGCGGTGCACGGCATCGCACGATTCGAGGGCACCGAGTTGGTGGAGCGCGGCGAGGCCGCGGAAGACCACCTGCGGCTCCGGTTCCAGGACGACGTGTTGCTGCTCGTGCCGGCGAGCAAGATCCACCTGGTCCAGAAGTACATCGGCGCGGGCGGCAGCGCCCTCATCGACAAACTGGGCGGCAAGGGCTTCCAGCGGCGCAAGGAACAGGTGCAGGAGGCGCTGTTCGACCTCGCGGCCGAACTGCTCGAGGTGCAGGCCGCACGCGCGCGCGTGAAGCGCCCGCCGTTCCCCGCCGACTCGGGCGAGCAGCAGTTCCTCGACTCGTTCCCGTTCCGCGACACGGTCGACCAGGAGCGCGCATGGGCCGAGATCCGCAGGGACCTGGAGGCAGACGCCCCCATGGACCGGCTGCTGTGCGGCGACGTGGGCTTCGGCAAGACCGAGGTCGCACTCCGCACGGCATTCCGCGTCGCGGCGGCGGGCAGGCAGGTCGCAGTGCTGGTGCCGACGACCCTGCTCGCGGAGCAGCACGCGCGCACGTTCGCCCGCCGCTGCGAGCCGTTCGGACTCCGCGTCGAGATGCTCTCGCGCTACCGCCCGCTCGGCGAGCGCAAGGCCGTGCTCGCCGACCTCGCTGCCGGCAAGGTCGACATCCTGGTGGGCACCCACCAGCTGCTGTCCGAGCAGGTGACCTACCGCGACCTCGGCCTGCTCGTGATCGACGAGGAACAGCGCTTCGGCGTGCGGCAGAAGGAGCGCATCAAGCAGTACCGCACGTCCGTCGACGTGCTCACCCTCAGCGCCACCCCGATCCCGCGCACCCTGCACGGCTCGCTGCTCGGCATCCGCGCCATCTCCACACTCGACACACCGCCGCCTGGGCGGCAGGACGTGGAGACGCGCGTCGTCTTCCGCGACGACAGCGTGCTCCTCGAGGCACTGCAGCGCGAGCTCGGCCGCGGCGGGCAGGTGTTCGTGCTCCACAACCACATCCGCGAGCTGGAGCCGCTCGCCACCCGCATCCGCAAGCTGGCACCGCAGGCCCGCGTCGCGATCGGCCACGGGCAGATGGGCGAGCGCGAGGTCGAACGCACCGTGCGCGGGTTCGTGCGCGGCGAGTTCGACGTGCTCGTGTGCACGACCATCGTCGAGAACGGGATCGACCTGCCGCGCGCCAACACCATCCTGGTCGACCGCGCCGACATGTTCGGCATGGCCGAGCTGCACCAGCTGCGCGGACGCGTCGGCCGCAGCGACGCCAAGGCGTTCTGCTACCTGATGATGGACCACGACAGCCCCCCCGGCATGGACGGAAGGAAGCGCCTCAAGGCGCTGGAGGAGCTCTCGCACCTCGGCGCGGGCTTTGCGATCGCCATGAAGGACCTGGAGATCCGCGGCGCGGGCAACCTGCTGGGTCCGGAGCAGTCGGGTCACATCGCCGCCATCGGCTACGAGATGTACTGCCAGCTCCTGCGGCAGGCGGTCGAGGCCTCGTCGACGAAGCAGCCCCACACACCCCACGTTGCCGACGTGGACGTCGACCTCAAGCTCAAGGCGTACCTGCCGGAGGACTTCCTCTCCGACCAGCGCCAGCGCCTCGAGCTGCTGCGCGAGATGGACCAGGCCACCGACGAGCTGCGCTTCCAGCAACTGGAACAGGACATCGCCGACCGGCATGGCAAGCTGCCTGCGCCGGTGCGCAACCTGCTGCTCGTCTTCCGCCTGCGCAACGAGCTCCAGCGACTCGGGGTGCTCGGCGTGCAGTGGGTCGAGCAGGACCGCATCGTGGTGCGGCACCCCGCCGGCCACCCGCTCGGCGGCGCTTGGCTCGACGCCTTCACGGACGTGCGGCCGGTCGAGGCAGGCAAGACCCACCTCATCCTCCCGCCGCTGCGCAAGGGCAGGCAGCGCACGGGCGAGGAAGTGTTGCGGATGCTGCTCGACGCCTTGTCCGGCCGCATCGCGCCCCGCACAATGCCCGCCGCATGGCACCAGGGCGGTTCCAACTCGCGGCGCTGACCGCACTCGCACTCGCGCACGGCCCCGCACTGCACGCGCAGGAAGCAAGGCCGCCGCGCCCGGACATCGTGCTGGTGGACCGCGTCGTCGCCACCGTGGGCGATGCGGCGATCCTGCAGAGCCGCGTGGTCGAGACCGCGGCAGGTGAGCTCCGCAGCCGCCAGCAGGAACTGGGCCGCCCCCTCACCAACGAGGAGCGCACGGTCATCCTCGGCACGGCCCTCGAGCGCCTCATCGACCAGCACGCCATGGCCCAGGCGGCCAAGACGCTGGGCGTGATCCCGCCCAGCCAGGTGGAGGCGATCTTCCAGCACGACCTGGCCGAGGCAGAACGCGAGCAGGTGCGCCAGTTCGGCAGCTACCAGAAGCTGAGCGAGGAGTTCGCCCGCCGCAACCTCACCTGGGCCTCGTTCGAGCGCGACCAGCGCCTGGAGCGCATGTCCGAGCTCACCGAGCAGATGGCGGTCTACAGCCGGATCTCCAACCAGCAGAACCTCTTCATCACCCCCAGGATGATGCTGGAGCTCTACCGGGAGAACGTGCAGGCCTTCGTCTACGGACCCCGGGTGACCCTGGGAGTGGTGGCCTTCGTGGGCCTCGACGACGCCAACCGCGCCCGGGCCGCCGAGGCTGCTGCGCTCTGGCGCAAGGAGTCGCTGACCTCGGCCGAGCTCGCCGCGCGCTTCGCCGACCACGCCAGCGCCCAGAAGGACGTGGTGGGCCTGTCCCAGGAGACCAAGGACAAGGTCCCGGCCTTCCTGGCCGAGTTCGGGCTGAAGTCCCCCACCGGCGCGGTCTCCGAGCCCGCCGCCCGCGGCAGCACCCTGTTCGTCGCCAAGGTGCTGGAGGTGGTGCCCGGCCGCAACAGCCAGTTCGAGGACCCGGAGGTCCAGGCCCAGCTGCGGACCCGGCTGGAGGCCCTCGTGCTGTCCGGGATGCGGCGCCAGGCAGTGGCCCGCAGCCGCATGCGCACCCACACCTGGTACGCGGACGCCGGCCGCTGAGCGGCAGGCCCCGCTGCCGCGCCTCCCGCGTCACCCGGGCACCCCCAGACCGCGCTTGCCGAGGGGTGGGACCCCTGCTCTACTTTCGCGCCCTGCGGCGCTGAACCCCAGACCCCGAAGCGCCGTTGCCTCTCCCCATGCCGACCCGGTTCCCGCACGCCGCGGGACGATCGGCAGGTACCGCACCCCAAGCCGTCCCATGGCAAACGTCGACCCGACCAAGATCCACGTCGAATCGAAAGCCGTTCCCATCTGGCAGGAACAGGAGCCGAACTTCCAGGACCTGATGGCGGAGCAGCTCCGCCACGCGCCCTGGCTGGTCCTCTCGGCCGTCCTCCACGCAGTCCTCTTCGCCCTGCTCTACGTGCTCATCCCCAACGAGACGAAGAAGGAGAGCGAGGTCAAGGTCGAGGTGAAGATGCCGGAGCAGCAGCAGGTGGAGGAGCCGCCGCCGCCCCCGCCCCCGCCGCCGGAGAAGGAGGAGGTCAAGGAGGAGCCGATCCTGCAGGACGCCGAGGTCCAGGAGAACGTCGAGAACACCAACTTCGACCCGACCGACGTCCAGGACACCAAGCAGTCGGCGTTCGACTCCAACCAGTGGAACGCGGCCGTGGGCCTCGGCGGTGGCGCCGGTGGCAAGTACGGCGGCCGTGGCGGTGGTCGTGGCGGTGGTGCCGGCGGCAAGGCGACGGCCCGCGCGATCGAACTCGGTCTTGAGTGGCTCAAGAACCACCAGGACGAGGACGGCAAGTGGGACACCGACGGCTTCATGAAGCACGACAAGGAAGGTGAGCCCTGCGACGGCCCCGGCAACGGTGTCCACGACGTGGGTGTCACCGGCCTTGCCCTGCTGGCCTTCCTCGGCGACGGCAGCACCATGCGCCAGGGTGCCTACAAGGAGAACATCAAGCGCGGCGTGATGTGGCTGCGCGAACAGCAGAACCCGGACACGGGCCTGTACGGCACCAACGCCAGCCACGACTTCATCTACAGCCACGCGATCGCCGCCTACGCGATGATCGAGGCCTACGGCCTGTCGCAGTACAGCACGCTCAAGAAGAACGCCCAGCTGGGCCTCAACTACCTCGAGTCGCACCGCAACCCGTACGCGGTCTGGCGCTACCAGCCGCGCGACAACGACAACGACACCTCGGTCACCGGCTGGGGCGTCATGGCGTACGAGTCGGGCAAGTACTTCGGCCTGCAGGTCAACGACGCAGCCCTCAAGCTGTGCGCCACCTGGTTCGACCAGGTCACGGACAGCACCGGCCGCGCCGGCTACAGCAAGATCGGTGAGCCGAGCTCGCGCCACCCGGGCGACCACGGCACGCGCTTCCCCGTCGAGAAGGGCGAGGCGATGACCGCGGTGGGCCTCTTCTGCCGCTTCTTCATGGGCCAGGACCCGAAGGAGACCCCGGTCATGGGCGCCGCTGCAGACCTGATCCTCAGCAAGCCCCCGATCTGGGACCCCAAGGCCGGCACCATCGACCACTACTACTGGTACTACGCCACCTACGCGCTGTTCCAGATGGGTGGCCGCCACTGGCAGGAGTGGTCCAAGAAGCTGACCGAAGCCGTGGTCAAGCCGCAGCGCACGGACGGCAACTTCAAGGGCTCGTGGGACCCGCTCTGCGCCTGGGGTGAGGACGGCGGCCGCGTCTACTCGACCGCCACCCTGGTGCTCACGCTCGAGGCCTACTACCGCTACACGAAGCTCGTGCGCGGCAAGTGAGCCACGACCGCTGACCCTCGGGCAACCGGGGCGAACCACCGAACGGCAGCCCTCGTGGCTGCCGTTCGTGTTTCCGGGGTGCCCCCGCGGAGCTTGGCC
>JBEGVB010000020.1:0-5844 GCA_041178545.1 Planctomycetota bacterium | reverse complement strand
GGCGCGCGCAGCCTCGGCCAGACCGTGATGCCCGAGGTGCACCAGGGTGAGTTCTGGGTCGAGGCCTTCCTGCCGCGCTCGGCCACGGTCACGGCGACCGACGAGGTGTTGCGGCGACTCGAGCAACGCATCGCCGCACTGCCCGAGGTGGCCACGACCTTCGTCGCCAGCGGCGTCGACCCCGAGGAACTCAACGACAGCGAGGAAGGCAAGCACAGTGGCCGCATCCTGGTCCGCCTGGTCCCCGCGCAGCACCGTGCCGAGCAGGAGGAATCCGTGCGCGAGGCCATCGGCAGGCTGGTCGGCGAGGAGCCCGGTGTCCTCTCCCACCGCTTCGCCATCACGTCCGTCCTGCAGTTCCAGGGCGGCCTCGTGGTCGAGGTGATCGGCCACGACCTGGTGGCCCTGCGCCGCGCCTGCGAACAGGTGAACGAGGCGCTCGCCGGCATCGCCTCGTTGCGCGACGTGCGCAGCACCCTGCAGCGCGGCAACCCGGAGCTCACGGTGCGGCTCGACCGCGACCAGCTGGCCTCGCTCGACCTCGACGCACAGGCCGTTGCAGAAGTGGTTCGTGCCAAGGTGCTCGGCGACGTCCCCACGCTGTTCAACGAACGCGAACGCAAGATCGACATGCGCGTGCGCATCGACCGTTCGGAGCTCGACAGCGAGACGCGGCTGCGCCAGCTCAACGTGAACCCTGCTGGGTACCCCGAGATCCCGCTCGGCTCGGTGGCCGCCATCGAGCGCGTCGAGGGGCCGAGCGAGATCCGTCGCCTCGGCAACGTGCGCGGTGCCGAGGTGCAGGCAGACGTGTTCGGCTTCGACGTGGGACGCACGGAACTCCGGGTCGAGGCGGCTCTCGCGGGGCTCTCGCTGCCGCGCGGCATCGAGGCCCGCATCGGCGGCCAGAAGGAGGAGCTCGAGGCCTCCCAGCGCAGCCTGGTGCTGGCGCTCGGCCTGGCCCTGTTCCTCGTCTACGTGGTGATGGCCTCGCAGTTCGAGAGCCTGCTGCAACCGCTCATCGTGCTGGTGACAGTGCCACTTGCGATGGTCGGCGTGGTGGGCGCCCTGCTCGCCACCGGTACCGACGTGAGCGTGATCGTGTTGCTCGGCGCCATCGTGCTGGCTGGCATCGTCGTCAACAACGCCATCGTGCTGATCGACCAGGTCAACCAGCTGCACCGCGAGGGCATGCCGCTGCAGGAGGCCATCGTGCAGGGAGCGCGGGACCGCATGCGGCCGGTGCTGATGACGACCCTCACGACCCTGCTCGGGCTCCTGCCGCAGACGGGGTGGCTGCTGGGCGTACCGTGGATCGGCGGCTCCAGCGACGGCCTCGAGCTGCGCGCACCCATGGCAGTCACGGTGATCGGCGGCCTCACCTCGTCGACCCTCCTCACCCTGGTGCTGGTCCCGGTCATCTGCAAGGTGGCCATGAGGAGCCGGACGTGAGCGGGATGTCGCCAGGCACGGCAACCGACTCGGCGCCCGCAGTGCGCACGGGAGTCATCGGGCTGTTCGTTGAGCGTCCTGTCCTCACCCTGATGACGCTGCTCGCGATCCTGGTGATCGGCGCGATCGGACTCGCGAAGTTGCCGCTGCGATTCATGCCCGAGGGGCTGAGCTCCAACAGCGTGAGGGTGTGGATCAACCTGCCGATGGCGATGTCGCCCGAGGAGGTGCGCGACAAGGTGGTCGAGCCCGCCGAGGAGTTGGTCCGCACCATCCCCGGCCTGCGCAAGCTGCGATCGTCTGCCGAGAGCGACGGTGCCTCACTCAACATCGAGCTCGATCCCGGCATGGACCCCTCGCTGGCGGCCTCGGAGATCCGCGACCGTCTGCAGCGCGCCATGCTCCGCTGGCCGCGCGGCGTCGATCGCTACTTCACCTGGAAGGAGGACGGGAGCGCGATGCCCCTCGCCTTCGTGCAGCTCCTCACCCCGGCGCGCGACTCGCACTGGGACGCGCTGGTGGACGAGGTGGTCCGTCCCAAGCTGGAGGCGGTCGACGGTGTCGGTCGCGTGCAGGTCTGGGGCCTACGGGACGAGCGCATCAAGGTGTGGTTCGACGAGGAGAAGCTGGCGTCCCACGGCCTCGAGTTCGCCGAGGTGATGCGCAAGCTGCAGGCGGACAACTTCACGATGCCGGCTGGCGAGCTGCACGTCGAGCAGGGCAGGCGATCCTTCCTGCTCCGCGTCGAGAGCAAGTTCCGCAGCACGCAGGAGATCACCGACCTTCCGCTCGCGCCAGGCGTGCGGGTGGGCGACGTGGCCACGGTGGGCCGCGACTCCGAGGTGCGCGACGAGCTGTCGCGCTACGACCAGCAGTACACCTACATGGGCGTCGTCTACGCGGCAGCACAGGCCAACCCGGTGGCGGCCAGCGACGCACTGCGACTTGCTGCAAACGAGTTGGAGTCCGACCCACGGGTGCCCGGGATCCGGGTGCGCAACCTCTTCGACCAGGGCGACTTCATCCGCGACGCGCTTGCCAACCTCGTCAGCTCCGCGGTCCAGGGCGGCCTGCTCGCCCTTGCCGTGCTGTGGCTGTTCCTGCGCAACCTGGCGATGACGGCGGTCATCTCGGTGACCATCCCGCTCACGTTGCTCACGGCCGGCGCGTACATGTTCTTCGCCGGCGACTCGCTAGACATCTGCACCATGGCGGGCCTCACGCTGTCGATCGGCATGGTCGTCGACAACTCCGTCGTGGTCGTCGAGAACATCCGCAGGCTGCGCGAGTCGGGCATGGAGCTGCGCGACGCATGCATCCAGGGCGCCCGCGAGGTGGGACTGGCGGTCACGGTCTCCACCCTCACCACCGTGGTCGTGTTCTTCTCGATGGTCGTGGTCTCGGACCGCGGGGTGCAGCGCCTCACGGGTGCCGTTGGTCGACCGTTGTGCGTGGCGCTCCTCGCCAGCCTCGTGCTCGCGACGGTCCTGCTGCCCTCCGGCATGCGCATGCTGCGCGGTGGCGGCAGGCTCGCGGAAGCCGGCATGGGGCGATGGTCGCCGCTCCGCGGCGTGCTCTGGGTCAACCGCCACCTGCTCGACTTCGGGTTGCGCCACCGCGCTCTCACCGTGCTGGCGGTCGTGGGACTGCTCTCCACCGGATGGTTCGCCTTCCAGCGGCTCGAGTTCGCGGGCTCGGACATGGACGTGTGGCGGCGCGGCGACGTGTCGATCCAGTTCCAGTTCCCGCGCGGGTACTCGATGGAGGACGCGGAGAAGCAGTTCATCGCACTCGAACAGCACGCACTCCAGCACAAGGCGGAATGGGGTCTGAAGGCCATTGGCGGCCGGTTCAGCCGCACCAGCGCACGCCTCGAGCTGTACCTCGACGGCAAGCCTGAGCAGGAGCAACTGGACGAGTTGCGCAAGCGCGCACTCGCGAGCCTGCCGCCGCTGCCCGGGATCAAGACACGCATGAGCGAGGGCAACCGCGGCGGCATGGGCGGCGGCAGCCGCACCGAGGAGACGGATGCGTCCAACTTCGTGGTGCGGCTCTACGGGCGCGACAGCGAGTACCTGATGGAGCGCGCAGCAGCACTCTCCGAAGTGCTCGGCGCTCTGCCCGAGGTCGCCACGGTGGAGGTCCCGGCACTGGACAAGCAGCAGGAGGTGCTCTTCCGGCTGGACCGCGACCGCATGGTCGACCTCGGCATCTCCCCGGACGCGATCCTCTCCACCATGTCGGCAGGCCTGCTGGGCCGCGAGGTGGGCAAGTTCGAGGAGGCCGGGCGCGAGCTGCGCCTCATCGCCCAGTACGACGACCGGACCAAGCCCGACATGGTCGAGTTGCGCTCGACGCAGGTGCGGGGCCGCGGCGGCGCACAGCAACAGCTGTCCACCCTCGGCTCGCTCCAGTACCGCCGCACCCTCGACGACATCGAGTCGGTCGACGGGCGCGTGAACGTCGTGGTGGTCGGCAAGCGCGCGGAGGGGGTCACCTCGCGTGCCATGAGCACCGTGCTCTCGCGCACCATGGAGGACTTCGGGCTCGCGCAGGGCTACAGCTGGTCGGAGGAGAGCGTGCAACGCGAGTCGCAGGCGCAGATGACCGAGCTGCTGTGGGCCGTGCTGTTGAGCATCGTCCTGATCATGCTCCTCATGGCGATCCTGTTCGAGTCGGTGATCCAGCCGCTCGCCATCCTCGTCACCGTGCCGCTCGCCATCTGGGGCGCACTCTGGGCACTCGTCCTCGTGCTCGGCACGATCGACCCGATGGCCGTGATCGGGCTGCTGCTGCTCGGCGGCGTGGTGGTCAACAACGGCATCGTGCTGCTCGACCACATCGTGCGGCTCCGCGCCGAGGGATGGAGCCGCGAGGACGCGATCCGCGAAGGCGTCGCAGTGCGCATGCGCCCGGTGTTCATGACGGCATCGACCACGTTCGTGGGCCTGATGCCGATGGTGCTGTTCGGGGAGCGCGACGAGGGGCTCAGCTACGTCGGCCTCTCCGTGGCGGTGGCCTTCGGCCTTGCCTTCAGCACCATCTTCACGGCCGTGGCCGTCCCCATCGCCTACAGCCTCGCCGACGACTACGTGCTGCTGCTGCGGGCCAGTTTCCAGCGGGCGCTCGGACGCACCGCAACCTGACGGGTCGGCCGGGGCGAGCGCAGCGGTCGAGAGGGGTCGTCGCAGGCACCGGTGCGGAGGGCCGGAAAAAAAGGCCCCCTGGCTGGGATGTCTCTCGGTTCGGAAGGATCGTCAGGAGGAGCAGAGAGTCTCGGAAAGGACCCAGCCAGGGAGCCCACCTCGTCTCGTTCGCGGGTCCATGCAACCCGCATGCAGTCCTTAGCGGGCATGCCCCGGACAGTTTCACAGAAGGTCCCGGGAGGCCGCCTGCCCACGCCCGCGCCCACGGAGACTGGCCAGAAGATCCTTGTCAGGGGCGAGTCCGTCTGTTGGAATCCTCGCCCCCAAAGCCCCCCCAGGGGCGCACGGCAGGATAGCTCAGCTGGTTAGAGCGGCGGCTTCATAAGCCGTAGGTCGCCGGTTCAAGTCCGGCTCCTGCTACCACTTGTGGCCAGGCACTGCCCTGGCCACGGTCATTTACGGGGGCTGCTGCCGACTGGAGCGAACGAGGGGATGGTCCGGGTGGGCCGGCGGGGCGGCTAGGAGTCCCGTGCCGCTCAGCGGCTCGGACGGGCAAGCGCGAGGAACTCGGCCCGGGTCCGCTCGTCACTGCGGAAGGTCCCCAGCAGGCACGAGGTCACCGTGTAGCTGTTCTGCTTCTGGACGCCGCGCATCATCATGCACAGGTGGCTCGCCTCCACGATCACCCCCACGCCGTGGGGCTGGAGGACTTCCTGCAGCGCGTGGGCCACCTGCTGGGTCAGGCGCTCCTGGACCTGCAGGCGGCGGGCGAAGACGTCCAGCACCCGCGCGATCTTGGACAGGCCGACGATCTTCCCCCTGGGAAGGTAGGCGACGTGGGCCTTGCCGAAGAAGGGCGCGAGGTGGTGCTCGCACATCGAGTAGAGCTCGATGTCCTTCACCAGCACCATCTCGTCCGTCTCGCTCTCGAACAGCGCGTCGCCGATGACCTTGCGCGGGTCGAGGGAGTGCCCGTGGGTGTAGAACTGGAAGGCCTTCTCGACGCGCCGCGGGGTGTCGCGCAGCCCCTCGCGGGTGGGGTCTGGGTCCACGGTGCCCAGCATGGTGCGGACGGCGTCCTGGAACGGGGTGTTGGGGTGGGAGATGGGATCCATGGGACGGTCTCGCGCCTTGGCGTGAGGAGACAAGGATACCCGGGCTCCGCCCGGGACCTCACTGCGGATGCGGCACTGCCGGTGATTCGGACGTGGTGAGGCCCCCCTCGAGGGCCTGCTCGGGCAGCAGG